>JBDUAS010000308.1:0-8107 GCA_040004535.1 Deltaproteobacteria bacterium | reverse complement strand
ACGTGGTGACTCTCGACCACACCGAAACGCTCGCGCATCGCCGGGTCGAAGAACGCCCCGATGCCCGTCTCGAACAGGATCGTTCGTGCGCCATCGCGCACTAACAGGCAACGACAAGCGAGGGGGATCCGGTTTTGATCGTCAGGCGGTATCCAGCGCTCCCACATCACCTTGGGTGCGTTGCCGAACATCGCGCCGCCATCGAGCCGCTGAGAGTTTCCGAGGACCGAGTTCAGGCTCCGCACGCAGCGTCCTTACCATATCGTCGCGCGTTCGGTAGAATTGCCGCCATGAGGGTATCGACGGCATTCGCGGTGATCTGCATTCTGGCTGCTTGCGGGCCGGCGCATCACGGTGGAGACGACGACAGCATGGCGGTGCTGTCGATCGATCCGCCGATGAGTGACCTCACGATCACGAACTCCGTGCCCGCGACCGAAGACTTCACCGCCACGCTCACATATCCGGACGGCACGACGAAGGACGTCACCGCGGACTCGGCGTTCACGTTCAACAGTCTCGCGGGCGACTTCAACAACACGCGCACGCTCACCGTGAGAGGTTCGGGCAAGTTCACGGTCACCGGCGTGTACACGGACAAGCAGGGCAGTGCGCAGGTGATCGTGCACTCGACCGGCATTCGCGTCGATCCGACGCTGCCGCCGAACACGACCGACTTGTTCAACGGCGCCGAGGTCCCGGGTCGCGCACCGAACGTCGTGTATCCGCCGGCGGACGTGGTGATGCCGCGGAACCTCGGCGACTTCGAGACCCACTGGACCGATGCGAATGGTAACGACATCTTCGAGATCTCGCTGCACACCGATCTCTCCGACGTGCGCGTCTACGTTCCCGGCGGCAACGGCAATGCGGCCGCGGGGCCCGAGGCATCGTGGTCCGCGTTCCTCGCCGACGAGTGGCTGGCGGCGGTCGGCAACAACGCGACCGTCACGTATCAAGTGCGTGGCGTGCAGAGCACGAACCCCGGTGCCGGCGTCGGCACGAGCGGTCCGCGGCTCGTGAAGCTGACGAACGAGGAGATGAACGGCGGCATCTACTACTGGGCGAGCGCCGGCACGACGAGCCCCGAGGGCATCTGGCGCCACGACATGGCGAAGCCCGGCCAGCCGGCCGAGCAATTCATGACGAAGGCGCAGACCTCGAACCGTTGCATCGCGTGTCACGTGCTGTCGCGCGACGGCAAGAACATGCTGGTCACGTGGGACGGCGGCAACGGCAACGGCAACACGATCGACGTCGGGACGAAGGCGTTCGGTGTCGAAGCGAATCCGTGGAACTTCAGCTCGTTCACGCCGGACGGCACCGCCTTCCTCGCGGTCTACGGCGGCACGCTTCAGGTGCGCGACTTCGCGACCCAGGCCGTGCTCGCGACGATGCCGCCGAGCGGCACCGACAAGGTCACGCATCCCGACGTGTCGCCCGATGGCACGCAGCTCACGTACGTTCGCGTGCCGACCGCGAGCTACGGCGCCGACTGGCACTTCGGCAACGGCCAGATCTGGATCCGCCCGTACGACCAAGCGACGCAGACGTTCGGCGCCGAGAAGATGCTGGTCTCGGACGCGAGCAACAACTACTACCCCTCGTTCTCGCCCGACGGGAAGTGGATCCTGTTCAATAAATCCGACGACAACGTGGTCGGCACCGGGGCGTACAACAACCCGAGCGCGTCGGTCTGGGTGATCGCGGCCGATGGCAGTGCGCCTGCGGTCAAGCTCGCCACCCTCGACACCGCGATCGGGTTCACCAATTCGTGGGCGCGCTGGGCGCCGTTCGCGCAGACCGTCGGCACCGAGGACATCTACTGGATCACCGTGTCGAGCCAGCGCGACTTCGGTGTGCGGCTCGTCGGTCTCCGCCAGCCGCAGATCTGGATGACCGCGTTCGTGCCATCGCTCGCGACGGCCGCGATGGATCCGAGCGAGCCGACGTTCCGGCTCCCGTTCCAGAACATCGATTCGAACAATCACATCGCGCAGTGGACCGAGCAGATCGTCGTCACGCAGTAGCTAGCAAGGTTACAGAGCGAACGAGAGGTTGAACTTGTTGATGGTGCCGGTGTCTTGCGCGGCATTGTCGACGACCTTGAGGGTCCAGGTGCCGTTCGCGGTGGAACCGATTTCGGCGGCCGTGACGGTGTACGTGTCGATGATGTTGGCCGTGCCGCCGCCTTGGTTCTGACGGAGCGTCTTGATCGGTGCGCCGTCCTCGAGGAGCGTGAGCGTGAGGTCGCCCGAGTACGTGTGGGTGATGTCGACCGAGACGGTCAGGCCTTTGGGCGAGGTCACGCCGGTGACCGAGACGTTTGCGGACGCGCCGGCAGCGTTGTTATCGGGGATCGCGGTGTTCGGCGACGACGTGAAGTCTTTGCTTCCGTTGCCGGTGTTGTCGGTGCCTGCGGGTGCGACCGAGAGCTTGATGAGCTTCTTGACGTTCGCGACGTTAACGTTCGGGTTCGACGGGTTCCACTGGCCGGTCGGCGACCACAGGAAGTCGACGTGCGCGTTCTCGGAGTCGGTGCAGAACCGGCCGCCGATGATCTTGCCGGCGGAGTCGAGCTCGAGGATGTAGTGATAGTCGTCGGTCGAGACGTTATCGCGGTAGCCGATCGGCGCGGTGCCCGGCGACCCTTCGACGACGTAGCTGACCGTCATCTTGACCTCGTAGAGCTCCTTGGCACTGGTGTTGTACGTCCACGTGCTGCCGGTGTTGCCGACGCAGGTGTTCGCGGCCGACGCTGCGACCTTGATCTGTTTGGTGATCTCGTAACCGACGACCGGCTGGTTCCACACTTCGTAGTTCGCGGTGCGGTCCTCGACGAGGGGCAGCGTCGTGAGGCCGAGGAAGTTCGTCATGATGACGTGGAGCCCGCCCGGGTTGACGTCGGAGCAATCGTCGTTCGCCGAGCCGTGAACGTCGTGCGTGATGGTTTGCGAGTTGCAGCGACCACCGAGCATGACGGCGCTCGTCGAGTCGAACGCGTTCTGGATGATAGCCTTGATGTCGCCGACCTCGAACTTGACGTTGTTCAGCGTGACGGCGTGCTGCGGCTCGGGGACGAGCTGCGAGGCGGGCGTCCACGCGTGGCACGTGCCCCACCAGCCCTGGATGCCGTCGATGCTGCCGTCGCTGCCGTAGTCATCGATCTTGCCGTCGCCGTCGTTGTCCTTACCGTCGTGCATCTCGCCGCCGCCCTGGAAGTTCTGCGCTTGCCACTTCGCGGCCGGGCCGGCGCAGCCGTAGTAGGTGTCCCACTCGGCCTTCGCACCCGTGCCGTAGAACTTGCTCGGGTAGTGCGCGCAGCCGGCGGCGCTATTGAACGCGGCGTCGTACTTCTCGAGCGGCGAGGGAACCGTGTCGCCCTGCCAGCGATTGTTGTGCGAACCCTCCGACGTCGGCCAGTAGGTGTCGGCCCAGACGGTCGCGGCCTTGCCGACGGCCTCGGGGTACGTGTCCTTCCACACCGCCGTGTCGCGCCAGCCCTTCTTCGGCAGGTCGCTCAGCTTGTACGTCAGGTGCTGGGACATCCGCGCCGGATCGTTCTTGTAGTCGAAGCCGTCGGCCTTACCGCCGCCGCTCGCCGTGCCCGCGCAGTCGATGTCGCCCGGCAGCGCGCAGTCGGTGGTGTTGTTCGAGGACGCGCAACCGAGCGTGGCGCCGAGGAGAGATAAGCCAAGGGTAGTAAGGAGCGAACGCATTATGAGGCGGGGCGAAGCACCCCCCGTGCCATTTCTCACGTCCGTGCTTTCACCCGGTTGCGGCGCCGCGATCGCGATCCACGGTGGCGACTTCCGCGTCACTTGCCGGCTGATCGATCTGCCAGATCGGCTACCGTTGGTGCTGATGAGGCTCGAGTTTGCGGTCGTGCTTGCCGGTTGTGCGAGCACCGGCGGCACGGTCGGAACCCACGTCAGCCTGCGCGATGCGTGCACCGGCGCTACCTACTGGAACGGTCGCGCGTGCGCGCCGGCCGGCGACGCGCCGAAGCAACTCGAGGTCGGCGCGCAGGCGATCGCCGCGCAGGATCCCGACGCGATCAAGGCCGCCGTCGATGCCGCCGAGAAGGCCGGCCCGCTCGACTACAAATCCAACGTCGAGCTATGGGAGGAGCGCGGCATCGGCCTCGCGTATGGCGACGACGATCAGGGGGCTAAGTCCTCCTTCGACATGATGCTCGCGCTCGATCCGAAGCACGTGCTGAGCTATCGGCTCTCGCCGAAAGCAACGCTCGTGTTCGAGGAAGTTCGCAAGGCCGCCGCACCGGCGCCCGCGCTCGATGTCACCTGGACGCGCGGCCAGAAAGTCGGCGATCCGGTGCCGATCGACATCGAGGTGATCGCGGATCCCAAGCGGTTCCTCGATCGCGCGACGTTGTTCGTGCGCTCGCGCGGCGAGGCGCGCTGGCACGCGACGGATCTCGCGCTCGCGAAGGACAAGACGATCGTCCTGCCCGCGATCACGGCGACGGCGCCGGTGTCGCTCGAGCTCTATCTTCGCGCGTACGACGCGCACGATAACGAAGTGCTGACCTGGGCCGACCCGCAGCATCCGCGCGAGCTCGCGCTGCGCTACGAGGCGCCGACGCCGTGGTACCGGAAGTGGTGGGTGTGGGCGATCGGCGGTAGTGCCGTCGCGGTCGCGACCGGCATCACGGTCTACGAGGTCACGCTGTCGCCGCCCGAGACGGTCGGCGGCACGGCGACGGCCACTAGGTACTCCGCCACAGGGGTTTTGGTGCGACCTCGGTTGAAAGGATGGCGGTGAGCTAGGGCTTCTTCGCGGCGGGCTTCGAGAACTGCGCCGCCGTCGCGTCGAAGTCCTTGCGCTTCCACTCGGTGGCCTTCGGGCGCGCCGCGCGGATCGCTCTCGCGATTTTCGAGCGGGTCGCCGCGTCGAGATCGAACACGGCATCGTAGCGACGCAGAATCTCGAGGTGATCGTCGCCCGCTAGCATCCGCGCGAGGACGAAGCCGATCGTCTTCGCGAGGCTCGCGACGCACGCGTCCTTCATGTGCGCCAGCGCATCGGCGGCGATCGCCCACTGCTTCGCATCCGGCCTGAGATCCGCGTCGATCGCCGCGCACACGGCGGCTTTGTCGTCGAGCAGCGACACCGCGTCGAACGCTGCGCGCTGCATCGCGGTGCCGTCCGCGCGCAGCGCCTGGAGCGCGGCCGCTTGCGCTTTCGCGGGAGGCTTCGGGCCCGAGCCCAACATGTACTGCGGGAACAGCGACATGAACACGTACGATGCTGCGGTCTCGGTCTTGGGATCCGCGGTCAGCTGCTGCGCGACCGCGAGCACGCGATCGTCGAGATGCGCCGTGGTCGCTTCAGCGTTCTTGATGCCCCACGCGATCTCTTCTTTGATCTTCGGATCCTTCTCGGCCTCGATCGCGTCGAGCGCGAATCCGAGCGACGGCGTCACGCCGTTCGAGTTGAAGTGCGCGAGGCATTCGGCGGCGAGCTTCTTCTTGAGCGGATCGGGATCCGCCAGGCACGCGGCACAGGTCTCGGACGCCTCGGTCGAGCCTTGATGCTGGAACGCGTAGTCGCTGATCGCCGCGAGCTCGGGACAATCGAGCGGTAGCGAGTCCTGCTGCAACTTGCAGGTCGTGCCCTTCGCGAGCAGCTGGTTCGCACCGTCGTCCTTGATCATCGGCTTCGCCGCGGGTTGCGCCGATGGTGGTGACGGCTTTGTCGCCGCGCCGGCCGCGGATCCCGCGGAGCCGGCTGCAGGCGCCGAGCCGCCGGAACCCTTCCCACAGCCGACGACGGACGTGCCGGTGAGGCACGCGCAGACGACCAGACTCGTAGCAACCGCCGCGGTGGTCATCGCGGCGGTTGTACTACTGGATCACGCCGATGCAGCAGCCTTGAGCGCAGTACGTCTGATCCGGGCAGCCACTGCCTGTCGGGCAAGTCGGCTCGTTCGCCGGGCACGTGATCGTGCCACCGCAGTCGGGCGGCAGGTCGTTCGTGTTCTCGCCGGCGCACAGCACGCACGTCGTGCCGCCACAGTCACCACCGCCGCACGTGGTGGTCTTCACGCAGCGCTTGCACGCGGCCGGATCCGCCAGGTTGTCCTGCGTACAGTTCGGCGACACGATCGGGTTGAGCGCGATGTCGAAGCACGTCGTGGTGCCCGGCTCGCACACCGTACAGCAGCCGAAGCAGTCGCAGCCGGGAGGCGTGATCGCGCCACAGACCATCGCGCACTTCGCCGGCATCGGCGCACTTCCGAGCGGGGCGAAGCACTTGGTGACGTCGTACTTGTTGCCCTCGGTGTCGGGGTTGTTGACGAGACCGACGAGATCAGCCTGGCACTCGGCCTTCGTCGTCGCGCCGAACAGACAGCACACGTGCTGGTTGCAACCGTCGTCGCCGCCGCCGCTGTTGCCGTCGAAGAAGCAGTCCTGGTTGATCGCGTCCTTGTTGTCGCCCGGGATGCCGGTCGCGAACGAGCCTTCGTCGTTGTCGAACGGGCCGGTGCACTCTGGATCGAAGCCGTCGATCAAGCCGTCGCCGTCGTCGTCCTTGCAGTTCGAGCACTGCGGGCCGCCGGGCGTGCACATGCCGTTGAACGGCGGTGCATCGATGAACATCATCGAGCCGTCACCGCCGGTGCCGCCGGCGTCGTCGCCGGTGCCGTGATGCCCGCCGCATGCGGCGAACGCTGCCAGGGCGCACGAGATCGCGAGGTAGCTCTTCATGGAGTCCCTTTCAGGCGGGCCAGAAGTTGACGCGCATCGTCGGCGTTCTTGCCGTGCGGAAAGCGGCGCAGGTAGATCTCGAGGAACGTGGTCGCGCGCGGCTCGCCACGATCCGCAGCAAGCCGGCCCGCCGCGTAGAGCGCGACTTGTGCCCACCGGCTCGAGCCTTTCGCCAGCGCGAGATAGCCGGCCATCGCCGCATCCGGCGAGCTGGCTTCGAGCCGGGTGAGCTCGGCGAACTTCGCGGCATCGCGGTCGTTCGCGGCGGTCGTCTGCTGATGGGTCGTAGGTGTTTGCGTAGGCGTAGGCGTAGGCGTAGGTGAATCCGGCTCCGGCGTCGCGACTTGCGGGGTCGGAGTCGGCGTGGTCGGTGCGGCCACTTCCGCCATCCCCACCACCGTCGGCGCATCGCTCGACCAGTGCTGGCCGTTCGTCACCCGCTCGAGGTCGCCGTGGTAGCCGACCTCGACGGTGCCATGATCGACCGTGACCTCGACATGCTCGGCATAACGCGCGACGCGGAACCGGGTGCCGACCACGCGGACGCGCGTATCTCCCGCGATCACGACGAACGGCGGGCGCGAGCCACGCGGCTCGACCGCGAACCATGCAGCACCTTGCTCGACGAGCACGTTCGCCGCGTCGTCGTGCGAATCCATCACGATCGCGCTGTGCGGATCGAGCGCGATATGCGCGTCACCGAGCGACACGCTCGACGACGACGCCTCCGACACCACGCGGGTCGGAGCAGAGCCAAAGCCCGGCACGTGATCGACGTGCGAGGGCGAGTGCATGAACAGCACGACGGCGACGATCGCGGCGGCGGCGAGCGGGGCCGCGAGCCACCACAAGCGATGCGGGCGGCGAGCGAGCGCGACGGTCTCGGCCTCATCGAGGCGCGACCACACGCCGCGTTCGACGCGCGACCACGCGATGTCGCTCAGCGGCTCCACTGGCGGACGTTCCGGGTTGCTCACGAGTCACCTCCCAGCTCGGTGAGGTACTCGGAGAGCACCTCGTCCTTGCGCGCGCGTCGCATCATCTCGCGACGAGCGCGCCATACTCGGGTCTTCACGGCCAGCACGGTGCTGTCGGTCAGCTCGGCGACCTCGGCGAGCGTGCGGCCATCGATGACGAACAAGGCGTAGGCGATGCGCTGCTTCGCCTCGATTCGATCGAGCGCGCCATACATCCGGCGCACGGCTTCCTTCGCGCGCATCACGCGCTGGACGTCGGGCGTCGGATCGGCGACGTGCTCCTCGACCAGCTCGAGCGAAGCCGGGCGGCGCTTCGCGATCGTCGCGTACGCGGTGCGCATCGCGATCGTCTGGCACCAGCGGGCGAGCGTGCTGTCGCCGCGGAACGACGGCAGCGCG
>JBDUAS010000307.1:0-8121 GCA_040004535.1 Deltaproteobacteria bacterium | reverse complement strand
ATCAAGCAGATGGGCTTCGCGTGGCTCGTCTATCCCGGCGCGGAGCACTCGCGGTTCGGTCACGCGCTCGGCGCGTTTCATATCGCCCAGCGCGTCACGCGCCGGCTCGAGCTCGACGCGCGCGTCGCACGCCACGTCAAGGTCGCGGCGCTGCTCCACGACATCGGCCACGGCCCGTTCTCGCACGCGTTCGAGCACGTGTTCTCGGGGCACGATCACGAGCGCTGGGGTGCGCGGATCGCGACCGAGGATCCCGAGCTCGTCGCGGCGCTCGAGAAGCTCGAGCCGGGCTTGCCGCAGACGCTGAAGACGTTCTGGGGCAAGGACTACAAGCCGCACTTCGCACGCAAGCTGGTCAGCTCGCAGCTCGACGTCGATCGCCTCGACTATCTCCTACGCGACGGCCACTACTCTGGCGCCGGCTACGCGACCTACGATCTCGACTGGATCATCCACGCGATCCAGGTCGCGCCGATCCGCTCCGATCGCAGCGACGATCCACTCGATCTCGTCGTCGATTATCGCCGCGGCATGTACGCCGTCGAGCAGTACCTGTTCGCGCGCTCGTACATGTACGCGCAGGTCTATCACCACAAGACCGTGCGCGCGGCCGAGTGGATGTTCATCAAGACGCTCGAGCGCTTCGCGGAGCTCGCGCGGCACGGCGGCGAGCCCGCCGGGCTCGAGATCGGTGCGGCGATGGCGCGCGGCCAGCAGGTCGCGGTCGCCGATTACTTACGCCTCCACGATATCTCGCTCACCGTCGCGCTCGATCACTGGGCCGGCACCGACGGCTCGACCGATGCGATCGATCCGGTGCTCCACGATCTCGCGAACCGGCTGGTCCGCCGCCGGCTGTTCAAGACGTTCGACCTCGGCGACGATCGTCCGCTCGCCGAGCGGCTGTGGCCCGCCGCGCTCGAGGTCGCGCAACGCCGATTCGGCGCAGCCGCGACGAGCTACCTCCACCTCGATACCGCGCGCCACGCCGCATACCTCGCGTCCGATGACGAGGAGCTCCACGTCATCGATCACCCGAAGTACGGCGCGGTCACGCTGTCGCGCCTGCTCGAGGACATGCCGCTCGGCCAACCGACGGCGACGATCCGTTTGGTGTGCGCGCCGGAGCTCGTCGACGATCTGCGGCCGCTCGTCGAGCAATCGCTGGGGCGCGGGCGCGGGCGTCGCTAGTCATGGGGACCGAGGACGCGACGGTCGCGGAGCCGCACGCGCACGCCCGGCAGGCGACGCCGAGTGTCGTCACGACGATCAACTCGCCGCTCGAGGCGCTCGAGAAGGACGAGATCCTGCGCACGCGCCGGTTCTGTCTGATCGGCACGTGCATCGGCATCGTCGGTGGCGCCGGTGCGACGACGTTGCCCGGTGATCCAACGGTCACGAAGGTGTTCCTCGCCGGCGTCGGCGTGGCGCTGGTCGGCCTGTTGTTCCTGTTCCTGCGTACGCGCGACCTCGTCCAGTTTCGCCGGCCGAGCACGAACATAGCGTGGATCATCCCGGGGACGTGCGCGTCGCTCGCGGTCCCGTTCTTTGGTTCGTTCTCGCCGGTCTCGATCATCCTCGTGCTCGGGATCTACTTCGTCGGGCTCGGTCGCAGTCTGCGTCTCACCCTCGCGCTGTACGCGGTGTGCGCCGGCATGCAGGGCGTGTCCGCTGCGTTCGTGATCGCGGGCTATCGCGACACCGGGCTCGTCCATCCGACCGGCTTGTCCATCCGCGATCAGATCGTCGTGCAGGCCTTGGTCCAGGCGATCCTGCTCGCGACGCTCGTCACCGCGCGGATGTCGCGCCGCGCGACGCTGCTCGCGCTCGGCGAGCTCGAACAAGCGGTGCGGCTCGCGGCGCATCGCGAGGCGCTGTTGCTCGAGGCGCGCGAGGAGCTCGATCGCGCGCTCCGCCCGGGCCGCGGCAGGTTCAGCGAGCAGGTGCTCGGCGGTTACATGCTCGGCGAGGTGCTCGGCCGCGGCGCGATGGGCGAGGTCTACGAGGGGCAGGGCCCGCCCGGCGCGGTCGCGATCAAGGTGCTGTCGCAGGCATCGCTGTCGAACCCGAACCACGTCGTGCGGTTCATGCGCGAGCTCCGCACCGCGGCGAGCATCATGTCGCCGCACGTCGCGCGCGTGATCGAGGTCGGCGAGCAGCCGGTGCCGTACCTCGTGATGGAGAAGCTCGAGGGCCAGTCGCTCTCGGAGATCCTGCGTGGCAAGCGCTCGCTCGCGCATGGCGAGGCGATCGAGCTCGCGCACCAGGTCGGGCTCGGCATCACCGCAGCGGCGCAGGCCGGCGTCGTCCACCGCGACTTGAAGCCGCAGAACGTATTTCGGGATCGCGGTGTGTGGAAGGTGCTCGACTTCGGCGTGTCGCGCTTGATCGAGCAGAGCGACACGCTGACCCGGGGCGACGTCGTCGGCACGCCGACCTACATGGCGCCGGAACAAGCGAGTGGCGGCTCGGTCGATCATTCGACCGACCTCTATGCGCTCGCGGCGATCCTGTATCGCGCGCTGACCGGGCAGCCGCCGTACGCCGGTGGCGAGGTCGCCGAGACCTTGTATCGCGTCGTCCACACGCGGCCGCGGCGGCCGTCGGAGGTCGCGAAGCTGCCGCCGGGGGTCGACACCGTGCTCGCGATCGGGATGGCGCGCGACCGCGGCGATCGGTTTCGTACGGCGGCAGAGCTCGTCGAGGCGCTGCGCGCGGCGTTCGCAGGTGTGTTGCCGCCGGCGATCGTCGAGCGCGGCCGGGCGCTCGAGCGCGGTGGGGCGTGGCTACTCGCGATGCCGTCGCCGACGGCGGCGATGCGCGGCGGTCGATGATCGTTCTAGGGTTAGCGGCGACGGTCCGATATGCTGGCCGTGCGTGAGCGGCGAGCGCGACCCGGAAGCGAGCGGCATCGGTTATACGGTGCAGCAGCCGCGCCGGCTCCCGAGTGTGAGCTCCGATGCCCGCGCGTGGGAACCGCTGACCGATTCGGAGTCGCTGCCCGGCGTGCCGCCCACCGATCCACGATCGCCCGCTGCGAGCAGCAACGCGACGACGGTCGGCTCGCCGCTCGAAGCGCTCGAGCGTGACGAGATCCTCCGGACTCGCAAGTTCTGTCTGATCGCATCCGCGATCGCGACGCTCGGCGTGGCGGCGGTCCCGCTCTTGCCCGGCGACCAGAGTGCGAGCCTCCTCGTGCTGGTCGCGTGTGGCGTGTCGTACATCGCGATCGCATTTCTCTACAACCGCACGCGCGACCTCGAGGCGTTCAGCCGACCGGCGACGACCCTCGGCTGGTTCGTGCCGGCCGCCTGCGTGACGACCGCGATCCCGTATTTCGGCGCGTTCTCGCCGGTCGCGGTCGTGCTCGTGCTCGGCGTGTACTTCACCGGGCTCGGGCGCAGCTCTCGGCTCGCGCTCGCCGTCTATGCGGTGTGTGCCGGCATGCAGCTGCTCGTCGCGGTGCTCGTGATCGCGGGCGCCCACGACACCGGGATGATCCATCCCACTGGCCTCACCCGGATGGAGATGATCGTGATCCAGGCGCTCGTCCAGGCGGTGCTCGCGGCGACGTTCATCACCGCGCGGATCTCGCGCGCGACCGCGTTGCTGTCGCTCGTCGAGCTCGAACGGGCGGTCCGACTCGCGGCGCATCGCGAGGCGCTCTTGCTCGAGGCGCGCGAGGAGCTCGATCGCGCGCTGCGCACAGGCCGCGGCCGGTTCTCCGACCAGACGATCGGGCCGTACAAGCTCGGCGGGATGATCGGGCGCGGCGCGATGGGCGAGGTCTACGAAGCACAGGGCTCGCAAGGCGTCGTCGCGATCAAGCTGTTGTCGCAAGCCTCGCTCGGCAACCCGCATCACGTGATGCGGTTCCTGCGCGAGCTGCGGACCGCGGCCGGGTTGATCTCGCCGCACGTCGTCCGCGTCGTCGATGTCGGCGAGCACCCCGTGCCGTACCTCGTGATGGAGAAGCTCGAGGGCGAGACGCTCTCGGAGATGCTGCGCGCACGCAAAGTCCCGGTGCTCGAGATCGTCGACATGGTCGCGCAGATCGGGGCGGGTATCACGGCCGCCGCGGCCGCGGGCATCGTCCATCGCGATCTCAAGCCGCAGAACGTGTTCTACGCGCAGCGCCCGGGCCAGCGCGGCGTGTGGAAGGTCCTCGATTTCGGCATCGCGCGCGGGCTCGATCAGGGCGATACGCTGACCGCGGGCCACATCGTCGGCACGCCGTCGTACATGGCACCGGAACAAGCCTCGGGCGGCACGGTCGACCACCGCACCGATCTGTACGCGCTCGCCGCGATCGCATATCGCGCGCTCACCGGCCAGCCACCGTTCGCCGGCGGCGAGATCGCGGAGACGCTGTACAAGGTCGTCCACACGCGGCCACGCCGGCCCTCGCAGCTCGCCGACGTGCCGCCGGAGCTCGACCTCGTGCTCGCGATCGGCATGGCGAAGAATCCGCAGCAGCGGTTCGCCACCGCTGCGGAATTTGCCGAGGCATTGCAGGGCGGGTTTTCCGGGACGCTGCCAGAGGGGGTGTTCGATCGCGGCCGTTCGCTCGAGCATGGTGGCGCGTGGGCGAGCCCACCGCGCGCGTCGACTGCACGGATGCGGCGCTGAGCCCGGATCATGAGAACGAGGTGAGGGACTTACGGATGGCAAACCTCGGGAAACTGAGTCCTCGTGATTCGCTTCACATGAAAGCGTGAAGCCTGGTGGGGGCAGCGGGCACGAGGAGTAGCGTGATGCACATGTTCCGTCTCTTGATGTTCGTCGCGGCGTTTGGTGTTGCGGTTGGGGGTTGCACCCACGTGCGGCCATCGCAGCGCGAGAAGCTCGCAAACCCGTCCATGCAGTTCCAGATGGATCCCGCGGCGGAGAGTCAGCGCGATTCGATCCTGGAGATCACGGAAGGCGGGACGTATCCGAGCGCGGGACCTGGCACCGCGGGCGCGGGATGCGGATGCAACTGATCCGCGCGCTCGTCCTCGTCGCGGCGACGACGACGCTGGCGCTGGCTCAGGCTCCCGGCGACACGCCGCCGACGGCGCCGCCGCCCGCGTCGCCGACTCCGGCGGCCGGCTCGGACAACGATACCCCGACGCAAGACGACTATCGCGACGTGCTCGCCGGCGAGAAGCCGACGACGCCCGATCAATCGACGACCGCCTCGACGACCTCTGACGACGAGCCGATGACCGGCACCGGTCGGTTCGGCGTTTATCACGACTCCGACGCGACGACCGTGATCCGCGGGCTCGCGACGGCGGCGAAGGAGTGGGGCCACTGGTCGCTCAACACGACCGCGGTCGTCGACGCGGTAACGAGCGCCTCGGTCGACGTCAAGACGTCGCCGGCGCTCGGCAAGGTCGATGTCGTCACCGGCGCGTCGGGGCAGAGCTCGAAGACGGGCGGCGAGATGAGCGACACCCGTTACCTCGGCACGATCGGCGTCGGCTGGAACGACACGCGCGGTCACGCGCTCAGCCTCACGACCTCGGCTGCGAGCGAGCGTGATTACTCGAGCGTCAGCGCCGGGCTCAACGGCTCGATAGATGTCGCCGATCGCAACGTCACGTTGCTCGGCGGCTTCACGCTCACCGACAACAACGTGTCGAGCGTCCTCGACTCGACGCTGCATCGCAAGATGTCCGCATTCGGCTGGTCCGGTGGTGTCGCGCGCGTGCTGACGCCCACCGATGCGGTACGTCTGCGCTACGACGGCAAGCTGTCGGACGGCTATCAAGCCTCGCCGTATCGCAGCGTGCGGTTCGGCGACTGGACGACGACGACGCTGTCGACGGGCCAGATCACGTTCGATCATACGATCGGCTCCGCCGACGGCCTGCCCGAGAAGCTGCCCGAGAAGCGGCTGTCGACGGCACTCACCGGCGAATGGGTCCACGCACTCGCGCTCGGCGTCGGTCTCCACAGCTCGGTCCGCGCCGCGCACGACAGCTGGGGCGTCGATAGCCTGACGCCCGCGCTCGACCTGCGGATCGCGAAGGCGACGTGGCGGTTGCAGCTCGGCTATCGTCTGTACCTGCAGAGTCGCGCGAGCTTCTTCGAGGACAAGTACACGATGGATCCGGCGATGTACTCGAGCTACTCGTCGGACAAGGAGCTCGGCAGGCAGATCGGAAACCTCGGCAGCGTCGATGTCGCGACCGCGATCATGGAGCCCGCGTCGCCGAACGACGCGCGGATGATGCTGTTCTTCCACACCGACGTGTTCCAGTACCAGTACCCGGGCTTCGTCTTGTTGCCGTCGCGGACGAGCGCGTTCATCGAGGCTGGACTCAGCTGGGAGCACTAGGTAGCGCGACGACGAGCTCGTGGCCGTGACGGCCGGGTGCGAGGGACAGCTCGCCGCCACCGAGCCGGACGAGCGCATCTGCGACGGCGAGCAACGATGGCGGCAAGAGCTCGGTGTCGAGGCTGACCGCGCCGGGGCGAGTGTCGTGGCGGATCAGCTCGAACCAGGTCGCGCCGTCGATCGTACGCTCGCGGAGCGAGAGCGACACGGCGGGCGCGGCGTGGGCATCGAGCAGGATCGCGATCGCGAGCAGCTCGAGCTCGTCGGCATCGAGCCGGCAGGACGCGGTCGACGCGAGCAGCTCGTCGTGGACGGCGACCTCGATCGGTAGAGCAGGGCGCACGATGTCGAGCGCTGCACGCACGGTCGGCGCGAACGGCGTGGTGACCGCCGTGCGTGGCGCGGGCTGGGCGAGCGCGAGGAGCTTGCCGAGCGTGGCGCGGGCCTCGCCGGCGGCGGTGCGGATATCGGTGACGAGGCCGTCGGGATCTGGGCCACGCTTCGCGAGCTCGGCGGAGCCGAGGTCGAGGACCTGCACCGCGTTGCCGAGCGAGTGCAGGTGATCGCGGAGCATCATGCGTGCGGTCTCGCGTTGCGCGGCACGAGCGAGCCGGAGCTCGACGGCGCGGATCCGATCGATCAGCGCGAGCCGTGCGGCGAGGACGTGGGCGTCGTTCGCGGGCATGCACGCATCCTACCGGTTCTATCCGCGCCCCGGCCCGCGCCAGCGCAACACGCGCGCCGGCCACGGCGGAAACCCGTCCTCGCGCTTCTTCGCCGCGCTGCGTGCCGTCAGCTTCGCGAGCATCTGCATCACATCCACGAGCTCCGCCGGCGCGCCCTCGATCGTCACGACCACGCCGCCGTCCGCGCCGAGCTCCGCCTTCCCGACGTGCGTCGCCTCGGGCGTGAAGATCGTCGCGCGATACTCGGCGCCGCCGTCTCGCTCGGCGATCCGCTCGAGCAAGAACCGGGCGCCGTCCGTCGGTGTCAGTGATTCACTCACCGAGATCGGAGGCGAACCGGCTCGACACGTCGGACGCGTTGCCCCACTGCGCTTTCTTCCACTCGACGTTCCATTGGCGCAGCGTCCACAACGGATCGAGCACCGAGCGCGCCCCGATCTCCGCCGAGGCCTTGCCGTACAGGTCATTCTTCTCGCCGGGATCCTTCGCGAGGTCGTAGACGTGCGGCTGGCCGGTCCCCATCAGCTTCACCTTCCAGTGGCCGATCCGGCCCACGTGCGAGTTCTCGTATTGCGACGAGTAGCTCATCCACGGATAACCGCCGCCTTCGCCGTTCGCGACCGGCACCAGCGAGATGCCCTGCCACTCGGGGTCGTGGGCGACGCCGAGCGCATCCGCGATCGTCGGTACGATGTCGATCGCCTCGACGCCTTCGGTGACCTTGGCAGCCGGGAACAGCGGTGGATAGTGGATCAGCAGCGGCACGTGGAGCAGCGTCTCGCGCTCGCTGCCACCGTGACCGACGCGGCCGTCTTCCCATTGCTCGTCGCCGTGATCCGCGGTGACCACGAGCATCGTCTGATCCCAGATCCCCCAGTCGGTCAGCTTCTTCTGGAGCTGGCCGAGCAGGTCGTCCTGATACGACACGTTCGAGTCGTAGAGCGCGCGGACGTGGTTCTGCTCCTTCTCGGTCAGGTCCTTGCCGTTCGAGCCGTGCGGGCCGTCGTCGCCGTACTCCTTCTCGAACCGGCCCTTGTAGCCGCCGTCGTACTTGTCCATCCACGGCTGCTTCGCGCGCCACGTCACGTGGGTGTCGATGAAGCCGAGATA
>JBDUAS010000563.1:0-2442 GCA_040004535.1 Deltaproteobacteria bacterium | reverse complement strand
TCGGGATCAGCGCCTCGGACTCGAAGTCGTCGCGATACAGCATCTCGATCGCGATCAACGCGGCGCCGAGCGGGGCACGAAACACGGCCGAGATTCCCGCGCCGACACCGGCGACCATCAACACGCGGCGCTCGCGCGCCGAGACCCGGAGGTAGCGGCCGACGGTGGAACCGAACCCCGCGCCGATCTGCATCGTCGGCCCTTCGCGGCCGCCGGAGCCACCGAAGCCGAGCGTCGCGATCGACGCGAGCGGCTTTATCCACAGAACTCGTCTCCGCATCGCACCATCGCTATGGTGAAACGCCTCGATCGTCGCATCGCCGCCGCCGCCGCGGCACTCCGGTGAGTAGCGCGTGAAGAAGCCACCGATCAACGCGCCGATCGCGGGGATGAAGGCGAGCAACCACAGGTGCGAGTGCGCGCTAGGGGCGCCGCCGAGGATACGTTCGCCGGCGGCGCGCAGCGGATCGTAGCCCGCGACTTGTTCGAGCATCAGGTTCTGAACCAGCTCGGCGCCGGCGAAGAATGCACAGCCCAAGATGCCAGCGCCAAGTCCAACGAGCGCGGCGTGGAACAACGTACGTCCGACGATCTGAAGCTCGAGTGGTTGATCCGCCGGCGTGATCAAGCCGACCAGGTTGCGCATCGGCCGCAGCACCGCGGCGGTCGCGTACATGAACGGGTTGGGGCCGGGCTCGCTCGGTCGTACGCTCGGTCGTTCGCTCGGTCGTTCGCTCGGTCGTTCGCTCGGTCGTTCGGGGGGCTCACCTTCGGGAGCCGGGTCGGTCACGTCCGCCACTATACTTGCAGCCCCAACCGTTCGCTCGGTCTCGGGCGCCAAGCGATCCAGATTAAAGAGCCGGGAACCATGCTCAGAGCGAGCGTCAGGGTCACGGCGTCGTAGTTATCGAGGCGATCGACCGCATATCCGATCAAGGGGTTCGCGATGATCAGCGCGAGCGATTGTGCTCCCGCGAGCGTGCCACCGGCGAACGACACGATGCCAGGCGCGAGCCTTGCCAGCATATCGGCGGTACTGAGCGTGTACATCGCCCCGCCGCCGGCCGACGCAAGTCCAAGCAGCGCGACCGCTTTCCACGGCGACATCGCCCACGGTACGAATGCGATCGCGCTCGCGAGGATCAGCGCGCCGAAATACAGCACGACCGGCGAGCGACCTTCGGGCCGGCGCAGCCGCGACGCGAGATCGCCGAACACGATCGCACCTGCATCGAGGCAGAGCGGCGGCAGCCACAAGTAATCGCCGACCTGCTTCTGGCTGATCGCGTGCGTCCACACGAGGTACTTCGCGCCCCACGCGGCAATGAAGCCGATCCCCGGTGCCGCGGCGAACACCGCGAGCAGGCCACGAATGATCACGGGCTCGCGCAGGAGCTCGCCGAGCCGCGGGCGGATGACATTCGCAGCCGGCGGCAGCTCGAGTTGCTCCGTCACGTCGCGGCGGCGCGTGAGCGCGAGCCACGTCGGGATCCAGATCAGCCCCGCGATCGCGGTGCCGAGGAACGCGACGCGCCAACCGAACGCCGCATACAGTCGCGCCGCGATCGGAGGCACGACCATGCCGCCGATCGACGAACCCGTGAACAACAGGCCGAAGCCGCGTGCGCGCTCCTCGGGCGGCAGCGCGCGCTGGACGGTCTGCGCTGCGCCCGGAAACCCGGGGCCTTCCGCCAGCCCGAGCGCGATGCGCAGCGCGAACAGCACCGCGAAGTTCGGGACCAGCGCGTGGAGCGCGGCGATGACGGACCACGCGAGCACCGAAATCGCGAGGCCGCGGCGCGCGCCGACGCGATCGATCCACCAGCCGGTCACCGGCGTCGCGACGAGGTACGCGATCGAGAACGCCGATGCGAGCCAACCGTAGCCGGTCTCCGAGATGCCGAGCGCTTCGGTCACTTTCGGCGCGAGCACCGAGAACGTCTGGCGATCGATGTAGCTGACCGTCATCGTCAGCGTCGCGACCGCGACGACCGACCAGGCGACCCGGCGCGGCAGCATCTGCGCCCTGTTAGCACCGGTCGCAGAAAAACGACACCGGGGTTGGATCGTTCCTTGGGATGATGCGTTTGGGTGGGGCATGACCTCGTCGCGCCAACTCTCTTGGTGCGTGGGGGTGGGCGCCTTGGCGCTCTCCGCCACCGCTATGGCTCAACCCCAACAGCTCGCGACCGATCGGGTCGAAGCGCTGATGCTCGCCACCGACGGCCGGCCGCTGTCTCTCCACGAGGAGCGGCTCGACATCATGATCGACGGCGAATACGCCACGACCACGATGCACCAGACCTACCTCAACAAGACCGGTGGGCAGATCGAGGGCACGTACAAGCTGCGGCCCGGCACCGGTAGCCACGTCGATGGCTTCGCGTACTGGAACGGCGAACAGAAGATCGTCGGCGAGGTGTTCGAGAAGCAGACCGCGCA
>JBDUAS010000306.1:0-8163 GCA_040004535.1 Deltaproteobacteria bacterium | reverse complement strand
GTTGATCGTGAGCCACTTCGCGAGGAAGAAGCGCATGTTCACGCCGATGTTCGGCTGGATCAGGAGGTTCGTGAATCCCGGGAACGCCTTGTCGCGCGGCACGACCTCGGACTGACCGACGCCGACGCCAGCCGTGAAGTACGACTCCCACGTGATCAGCTTGTGATCGAGGACGGCGAACTTGCCGTACACGGGCACGTAGTGGAAATCGAGCGCGGTCGACCAGTTGTACTGGTTGACCGTCGGCAGGCGGCGCGCCTGGCGAGCGATCAAGTCGTACGGCTCCTCGAACGAGTGGACGTAGTACTGACCCTCGACGCCCACGGCGAGCACGTCGGTCAGCCAGTACGCGAACTCGCCACCGATCGTCTCGTGGCGAATCATGTTGTCGTTCATCGTGGTCCCGACCATCGGATTGAGCTCCGTGCGGCGGACCTTCAAGAACGGCTTGCGGATGACGACGATGATGTCCTTCCAGGAGATCGGCGTCTTCTTGATCTCACCGGTCTTCACGACCGCGGTGGCCTGATCGTTGGCGTTGAGGTCCGCGGCTAGATCGCCGGGCTTGTTCTGGTCCTCGTCCATCTGGATCTCGCCAGAGTCGACACCGGACCCGCCGCCAGCCGGAGCCGCGGCCGAGCCTTTGGCACCGCTGTCGGTGTCCATCTCGATCTCGCCGCCGGCATCCCCGCCGCCTTTGGCGCTGCCGCTGCCGGCTCCGCCTCCACCACCAGCCGTCGGTGCGGGTTTCGGTTTGGAGCCTTTCTTGTCGGCAAATGCGGTGCTCGTCACGAGCGCCAATGCCACGATCAAGACAGACCTAGATCGATGCCGGAGGGTGCGCATTCGTAGGGGCTTCATAACACGTGGAATTTTCCTGACTCAAGCTCGCGACACGAGATAGGTGCTTGCGATTGCCGTGTTCCGTGCTTAGCGCGCTGCAGAAACATTCGGTTCACCGTACAGAGCGTCCACGAACGCCCCCGGGTCAAACGGGCGCAAATCGCCAATCTGCTCGCCAATACCGACGAAGCGGACCGGAACCTTGAGCTCGTCCGCGATGCCCAGGACCACGCCGCCCTTCGCAGAACCGTCCAATTTGGTGAGGACGATTCCAGAGATCTCCATGTCGGTCTTGAACGTCTTGGCCTGCTGGATCGCGTTCTGGCCGGTGGTCGCATCGAGCACCATCCAGGTCTCGTGGGGCGCGCCGGGCATCGCCTTGTCGCTGACGCGGCGCAGCTTCTTGAGCTCGTCCATGAGGCCCGCGTTCGAGTGCAGGCGGCCGGCGGTATCGCAGATCACGATGTCGTAGCTCTCCTCGACGCCCTTCTTGATCGCGTCGAAGATCACCGACGACGGATCGCCGTTCGGCTTGCCCTTCACGATCTCGACGTCGGCGCGCTTCGCCCATTCCTCGAGCTGTTCGGTCGCGGCGGCGCGGAACGTATCGCCGGCGGCGAGCAACACCTTCTTGCCTTCGGCCTTCCACTTCGACGCGAGCTTGCCGATCGTGGTCGTCTTGCCGACGCCGTTGACACCGAGGACGAGCAACACGAACGGCTTCTTGCTCGACATGTCCATCGCCTTCGCGTCGATGTTGAGGATCTCGCGCGAGGTCGATTTGATCTGCGCCCAGATCTTGTCGCTGTCCTCGAGGTCGGTCTTCGACATCCCCTTCTTCACGGACATCAAGATCCGGTCGGCGGCGCGCGGCCCGAGGTCGGCGGTGAACAGCACCTCCTCGAGCTCGTCGAGCGTCGCGGCATCGATCTGCTTCTTGCCGAACAGCTTGCCGAGGCGCGCGACGAACCCGCCCCGGGTCTTCTCGAGGCCCGCCTTGTACGCGGCCGCGGTCTCGGCGTCGGGGGGCGGCGTTGGCTCGACGCGCTTGGGGGGCTGGGCGCGCGGTGCTTCCTTGGCGCGAGCGGCCTCGGCCTCGAGGTCGCGCCGGCGCTTGCGGGCCGGTTTGACGTCCTCGTCGTCATAGCCGAGGCGTTCGCGCGCGCTCGAGGGCGAACGCTCCTTGCTCTTCTGGGAGGCCCGTCGCAGGACCAGCATGACGAGCGCGATCACGATGATCGCTACTGCGAGCTCGATCAGCTCATTCTGCATCGCGCGGCAGTCTAACGATGGATCCCGGCGCGCGCTAGGGAGCTACCTCCGCGTCGCGCGTTCCTGGATCGCTTTATCGACGTGCTCGTTGGCCTGCGCGAGCGCACTCTCGACGACGAGCCGCGGTGAGAAGTAAATCTCCTCGACAAAATCCGTGAGATCCGCGAGCGCGGGCGTCGGCCGCTTCGTCCGCACGTGATCGACGATCTGGCGCGGCGACCAGATTCCCCACAGCCGCGGCTCGGGCAGGATCGGCTCGGCGGCGCGGCGATAGAGCTGGAACACGCGCTCGCGCACCGGTACCAGATCGACACGCACGCCGCGGAGCTCGCCGCGATGGGGGACCGTGACCGCGAACCGCTCGGTGACGTGGCCGTCGGCGGTGACCGTCGCGTGCCACTCGCCAGCGCCGAGGTGCTCGATCGCGAACGCACCGTCGGCGCCCGTGACCAGCTCGTGCTCGTTCGCGTCGTACACGAGACGCACGACCGCGTTCTCGATCGGCCGGCCGCGCACGGTGTCGCGCACGACGCCGGAGAACCCGTCGTCCTGGGCGCGGCGCAGCGTCGACACGAGGCCGGGCTTCGCGACGACGAGCCCGCCATCGGCGACATCGATCGGCAGGTCTTCTTCGGCGCCACCTTCGGCCGGTGGCGCGGGCCGGCGCAGCCGCAACCACGGCTTCTTACGCGCGACGAAGAATGCCGCGGCGGCGAGCGCGGTCGCGAGGAATGCAGCGACGGTGTACGACACCGGGACCGGTGCTGGATTCGCGACCTTCACGATCGCGGGCTCGGAGTGGCTCGGCTTGACGTACGAGCGGCCGGGCTCCGCTTGCACCTGCAGTCCGAACTCGCCCTGACCGAGCACCGAGGCCTCGATGCTGAAGCGATATGCACCGCGATCGGTCGTCGCCCCCTGGGCGAGGCGGCGGTCGCCGGTCGTCAGCGTGACGGTCGCGCCGGACACCGGGCGATGATCGTCGTCGGTCACCGTACCCGACGCGACGAGGTCCGCTTCGTACGCGAGGTGGGTCGCGGACAGCTGCATCGTCGTGACGGTCGAGGACGCGAGCTCGATCAAGACTTCTTTGGTCGCGGCCTGGGTGTGGTCGTCACCTTTGTAGGTCGCGCGCAGCCGGTACATGCCTGGCCCGCCGGCCACGTTGCGGGTCAGCGACACGTCCGTCCCGGTGGTCGCTGACAGAACATCGCGGAACACATCCGTGTTCTGCGGCGCGACCGCCAGCGTGACCGGCAGGCCGGCCAGCGAGCCGACCTCGTCGCCGAGCGCGGCGATCCGGAGGCGCGCACCATCGGCCTCGTCCGCGACCTTCGTGATCCCGAGCTCGACCTGCGACTTCGAGGGGTCGGTCGTGACCGCGAGCGGCTCGGCGCGATCGACCGAGCGCGTGCCGGTGTAACCGAGCTGGACCTTCACCGGGCCGGGGCCAGCGGGCATCACGACCCGGAACGTGCCGTCCGGCTGGGTCATCGCGGACTCGACCGTGGTGCCGATCGTGATCGTGACATTCTGACCCGGCAGCCCCTCGTTCGTGAGCTTGTCGACCAGCTGGCCGGTGACCTCGACCCCGTCCTCCCGCGACTTTACTTTCGTGAGCGAGAGCTGGCTCTTGCCTTTGATCTCGACCTGCGGAGCCGCCCAGGAGACGTGATCGACGGTCGTCGCAGCGACGAGGAACGCGAGGATCGCAACGCGAGCGCCTGCCACCACATCGTGATAGCACGGGGTCCGATGTCATAGGGATCTGCGAGCTTGGCCGCGTTCGAAGGACCACCCGGAGTTAGACGTTGCGCATCAAGCGAATCGAGATCATCGGCTTCAAGTCGTTCTGCGACCGGGCCGTTATCAACATCGATACCGAGGTGACCGGCATTGTCGGGCCAAACGGCTGCGGCAAGTCGAACATCGTGGACGCGATCCGGTGGGCGATGGGCGAGCAGAGTGCGAAGCACCTGCGCGGTAAGGCGATGGAGGACGTGATCTTCGCGGGCTCGGAGTCCCGCGGGCCCGCGCCGATGGCCGAGGTGTCGCTGACGTTCGACGATGTCGGGTTCTCGCACGAGCGGCTCGAGCTCGCGAAGATCGGTGACGAAGGCCGCGATGCCGAGCAGCAGCTCGATGCGCTCGTGACGCCGGACGAAACCAGCGAGACAACCGATGGCGAATCGACGGGCACGTGGGTCGATGCCGAAGGCAACCCGATCGCATCGCCGCAAGAAGAAGTGGCGGAGCTGCTCGAGGACAAGCCCGCGATGGAGTTCGCCTCGTACACCGAGGTCACCATCACGCGCCGGCTGTATCGCGACGGCCTGAGCCAGTACTACATCAACAAGACGCCGTGCCGGTTGCGCGACATCACCGACTTCTTCCTCGGTACCGGCGCCGGCACCCGCGCCTACGCGATCATCGAGCAGGGTCGCGTCGGTCAGATCGTCAGCGCGCGTCCGATCGATCGCCGCGCGATCATCGAAGAGGCCGCGGGCATCACGAAGTTCAAGGCCAAGAAGAAGGCCGCCGAGAAGAAGCTCGATCAGACGCGCCAAAACCTCATGCGCGTGTCGGACATCGTGACCGAGCTCGACAAGCGGATGGGCACGCTGCGCCGTCAGGCCCAGAAGGCCGAGCGCTATCGCAAGTACAAGACCGAGGTCCGCGACATCGAGCTGTGGAAGGCGTCGCATCGCTGGCTCGAGCTCGCGGGCGAATTCAAGCTCGTCACGGGCGACCTCGAGACCACCCGCACCGGGCTGGACACGACGCGAACCGAGTGGACGACGAAGGACGCGCACGTCGTCGCGGAGCGCGCGGAGCTCGGGCTCGAAGAGCGCCGGCTCGTCGGGATCCAGGAGCAGGTCTACGAGCTCGATAATCGGCTGCGCCTCGGCGAGAGCAAGATCTCGTTCGAGCGCCGCGAGGCCGACGAGCTCGACACCCGGATGGCGACGGCGAGCGACGAGATCACGGACATCGGCGCGCAGCGCGAGCGCGGGGCCGAAGAGCTCGCGGCGCGTACGGCGGAGCTCGAGCAGCTCACCGCGCAGGTCGAGCGCGAGACCGTGGACGTCGCGGCACGCGAGACCGCGGCGGCCGATGCGCGCCAGATCCTGACCGCGACGCAGCGCGGCCTCGATGACGCGCGCAACGAGCTCGCGACGAAGCGCACCGAAGTCGCGACGTCGGACGCCCAGCTCGAGGCACTCGTGCGGCGACGCGACGAGGCCTCGCGCCGGCTCGAGCGCGTGATGACCGAGACCGAGCAGCACGTCGAGCGCCAGAAGGAGCTCGATCGCGAGGGCAAGCGCGTCCACGCCGAGCTCGCGGAGCTTCGTCAGACCCGGCTGGATCTCGGTAGCCAGACCGAGGGCTTCGGCTCGCGCAAGGAGGTCCTTGCCGACGAGGTCTCGCGCGGCGAGGCCGAGGTCGAGACGTTGCGCACCGAGCTCCATCGCCGGCGCTCGCGGTTGACGTCGCTGCAGGAGATCGAGCAGCGCTACGAAGGTTTCCAGCGCGGCACGCGCATGGTCATGCAGCAGGCCGAGCGGATCTCGGAGAACGGGGCAGCGATTCGCGGCGTCGTCGCCGACGTCGTGCGCGCGCCCGAGCAACTCGAGATCGCGGTCGAAGCCGTGCTCGGCGATCGGCTCGGCGGCGTGCTCGTCGACGAGCCCGAGGTCGGGCTCGCGGCGATCGGGTTCCTCAAGCAAGCGAGCGGCGGACGCAGCGCGTTCGTGCCGGTCGAGCTCAAGCGGGCCGGCGTGGCGCCGGCCGAGACCATGACCGACACCGCCGGTACCGCGCCGAGGTTCGAAGGCGAGGGCGGGGCGTCGACGTGGATGTGGTCGGGCGGCGAAGCAACGGGCTCGGGCTCGGGCTCGATCGAAGTCGAGGATCGCAGCCAGCTCGTCGCGGCGACTAACTTGGTGCGCGGCGAAGGCGTGCTCGGCCGGATCGCGGACCTCGTCGGGTTCGCCGAGGGCTACGAGCAGGTCGGTAAGCGCCTGCTCGCGGGCACCGTCGTCGTCGAGGATCTGCAAGTCGCGCTCGCACTCCACCAGCGTGGCGTCACCGATTCGATCGTCACGCTCGACGGCGACATGGTCGCGGTCGACGGCGTCGTTGCCGGTGGCTCGCGCGACGCGCAAGGCGCGGGCGTGCTCGCCCAGAAGCGCGAGATCCGCGATCTCGAGGAGATCGTCGGCAAGCTCGAGCACGATCTCAGCGAGGCGATGCAACGGCTCGTCACCGCGAAGACCGAGCTCGCGCACATCGTCAAGGCGCTCGAGGGGCTGCGTTCACAGCAGCATCAGGGCGATATCGCGATCATGGGCCACGAGAAGGACGACACGCGCGTGCGGGTCGAGCTCGAGCGCCTACGCGATCGGCTGGGCCAGCTCGGTCACGAGCAGCTCGAGCTCGAGGCGCGACTGTCCGCGATCACGATCGATGAAGAAGGCGCGCGCGACCGCCGCCGCGGCGCCGACGAGCGGATCGGCGTCCTCGAGCGCGATCAGCTCGAGCTGATCAGCGCGGTCACGTCGCACCGCGACCGCGTCGACGCGCTCACCACCGAGCTGACCGAAGCGCGCGTGCGCACGGCCCAGCTCGCAGCGCAGCGCTCGGCTGCCGAGGCGGCGACGTTGCGTCTCGCGGCCGCCGACGGCGAGCTCGCCCAACGCGCGGAGCACCTCACGGTCGAGATCGAGAAGGCCGCCTCGCGCGCGACGCATCTGCGCAGCGCGTGCGACGAGCTCCAGCTCGAGCTCGAGCAGCTCGCCGCCGATCGCCAGATCCACGTCACCGAGCTCGATGCCGGCCGCGCCGCGTACGAGCAACGCGTGACGGCGCTGACCGAGATCGAGATCGTGGCGCGCTCGCTGCGCAGCCAGGCCGACAAGCTCCAGGCCGAGCTCGGCCAGCTCGAGCTCCGTCACGGCCAGATCAAGATGACCCGCCAGGTCGTCGAGGATGGCGTGACCGAGCGCTATCAGATCGCGATCGTCGACATCCTCCACGACTATCACCAGCGCGCCCACGTCACCGAGACCGACGACGCCCGACTCACCGAGCTCAAGGATCTGATCGATCGGATGGGCACGGACATCAACCTGACCGCGATCGAAGAGTTCGACGAGGTCTCGAAGCGCTTCGACTTCTTGTCGGCGCAGAAGACCGACCTCGAGCGCGCGGTCGATCAGCTCCAGCGCGCGATCGACAAGATCAACAAGACCTCGCGCAAGCTGTTCAAGGACACGTTCCACGCCGTCAACGCGACGTTCAAGGAAGTGTTCCCGCGGCTGTTCCGTGGCGGCCAGGCCGCGCTGTCGCTGTCGACCCAGAAGACGAACGCCGACGGCACGCCGATCGGTGGCGAGGTCGACCTGCTCGAGGCCGGCATCGAGATCATGGCGCAGCCGCCGGGCAAGAAGAACGCGACCGTCGACCAGCTATCGGGCGGCGAGAAGGCGCTCACTGCGGTCGCGCTCGTGTTCTCGATCTTCCTGATCAAGCCGTCGCCGTTCTGCATCCTCGACGAGGTCGATGCTCCGCTCGACGAAGCGAACGTCGATCGCTACAACGAGATCGTGCGCGAGATGACCGATCGCTCGCAGTTCATCGTGATCACGCACAACAAGCGCACGATGGAGTCAGCCGACAATCTGTACGGCGTGACCATGCAGGAGCCCGGCGTATCGAAGCTGGTCAACGTCAACCTCGCGAAGCTCGGCGCGGCGTCGCCCAAGTCGCGCCCGGCCCCGACCGCCGTTCCGGTCTAGCGCATAAGCGCGGATCGCACGGCTATCGGCATCGGAGTCGGCATCGGAGTCGGCATCGGTGTCGGCATCGGCATCGGCATCGGCATCGGCATCAAAAATCGGTGACGGCATCGGCATCGGCATCGGCATCGGCATCGGTGTCGGTGTCGGCATCGGATTCCGGGTCGGCATCGCATTCGAAACGGGAATCGGTGTCGGCATCGGAGTCGGCATCGGAATCGGCATCGGCATCGGCATCGGTGTCGGTGTC
>JBDUAS010000305.1:0-8182 GCA_040004535.1 Deltaproteobacteria bacterium | reverse complement strand
CTGGCCCGGCAACATCCGCGAGCTCGAGAACGTGCTCGAGCGAACGATCCTGTTCACCAAAGGCGATCGGATCGAGCGCGCGGATCTCCAGCTGTCCAGCACGCCCGAGCCCGCGATCATGCCGCGTACGACCACGAACGAGTCGGGCGTGATGCCGATCATCGTCGACACCAACCGCCCGGGCAGCGATGGCGACGGCGACGGCGACGGCGAGACCGAGACCTCGGGCTCGCTCAAGGACGCGGTCCGTGCCGAGACCGCTCGCGTCGAGCGCGAGCTGATCGTGAAGGCGCTCGACGAGACCGGCGGCAACGTGACCCAGGCGGCGCGCCTGCTCAAGATCAGCCGGAAGAGCCTGCAGATGAAGATGAAGGAGTTCGGGTTGCGCGATCGTGGCGATTCGTCGCCATGATAAGTTCCACACGTGCTCGGTAAGGCGCTCGCCTGCTTACTGGTGATCGGTGCCACCGCGCACGCGAATCCGGCGAGCCTCGTGCCCGGTGGGATCGATCGCGACGATCGGATCGACGCGGTCGGCACGGTCGACTACGAGTACGAGCAAGACTCGTCGACGATCTGGCGCGAGAGCGTCCACGACACGAACGCCGATCCGAATTCGCCTCTGCCACTCCACCGCGATCTCGCGTTTCACCAGTTCAAGCACACGCTGACGCCGCGGCTCGACGTCGGCCTCGTACGCGATAGCTGGTTCACGGTCGCCCTGCCCGTCACGATCACCCAGACCCGCGAGCTCCGCCTAGATCAAGGCGTCGACCGCACCGGTAGCTCGACCGTCGTCGACGGCCTGTTGCCGGCCGCCGGGTTCGACGCGCGCGATCCGAGCACGCCGCCGACTGGCGACTTGATGTTCCGCGGTCCCGATCGCCACGGCATCGATCAGATCCACGTCGGCATCGGCTTCGCGCCGATGAACCAGCACCGCGACGACACCAAGCCGACCTGGAAGATGGGCGGTGAGCTCCGCCTCGCGATCGGTCAAGTCATGAAGTTCGATCCGGCGGCGCCGACCTCCAACTCCGGCGTCAGCAGCGGCGTCCACGAGCTCCGGCTGTGGACCTCGTTCGATCGCAAGCTCGATTTGCCCGGCTTGCCAGTGCTCGAGCCGTGGTTCGAGATCTTCTGGCAGGTCCCGATCGCTTCGACGACCGAGTCGCTGTTCCAGAACCCCGGATTCGGCTCGAGAAACACCTCGAAGAGCCAGATCGCCGGCATCCAGTTCGGCTTCGAGGCCTACGCGATCGACAACGCTGCCGACCGCAACCGGATCAGCCTCGACCTCGGCACGAAGGTCGTCGCGCACTTCGAAGGCCGCGACTACTCCGAGATGTGGGAGGTGTTCGCGGGCAACCCCGCGCTCGCGCTCGACGCCGATCCGACGATGATGGGCGTCCAGGCGCTGCCCTACCCCGGCATCTCGAACATCGAGAACTACCTCGAGACCCAGGCCAAGATCGCGATCCGCGCCGAGCTCGGCCCGCACGTACGGCTCTCCGCCGGCACCGACATCCTCTGGAAGACCGACCACTCGATCACGTTCACGGACGCCGGCGTCGACCTCCCGACCTGCGGCGCGGGCCAGACCGGCCACTGCGAGACCACGGCCAACGACGTCATCAACCCGGGGACCGAAGAGGTCAACCCGCTCCACAACGGCAAGATCGACCTCGTCGGCCACCGCTACCAATCGCAGGACAACTTCGGGATCGTGATCGCCGTGTCGGGTCAGGTGATCTTCTGACCACACTGATCTAAGTGCTTCTATAAACCCGCGTTCTTTACAGGCAACGCGGTCAAATGCGCTACGATTTCTGTGGGTGCTCGCACGGCGAATCATCGCGGTGTCGCCGGATAAAGCCTTCGGCAAGCAGTTAGCCACCGCGTTAAAGGCGGCGGGCGGCGCGGTCGATCTACATCTGTCGATCGACGACCTCGGCAGCGGCGAATTGCAGGCCGTGCTGGTCGTGCTCCACCTCGACGGCGAGCAAGCGACGGCCGCCGCCGAACTGCTGCCGCGGCTGCACGGCGATGCGCGCGTCATCTGCATCCTGCCGCGCTCGAACCTCGCGGCGGTCGTCGACACGATGCAAGCGTCGGATCGCGTCGCCGGCTTGCTGACGACGGAGAACTTCGATTCGCGCGAGCTCTCCGCGCTCGCGACGCGCGTCCTCTCCGGCGACATCTTCGGCCTCGAGAAGCTGATGCACTGGGGCACGCTCGTCCACAGCCAGCTCGTCGGCGATTACCAGGAGAAGTCGCTATGCATCTCGCAGATCTCGGAGTTCGCCGAGCTCATGGGCGTGCGCCGCAAGTATCGCGAGTCGGTCGAGCAGTGCGTCGACGAGATGTTGATGAACGCGCTCTACGACGCACCGGTCGACGACAACGGTCAGCCGCTGTTCAGCGACATTCCGACCAAGACGCGGATCTCGCTGCGCGTCGAGCAGAAGGCGGTCGTCCAGTACGCGTGCGACGGCAAGCGGTTCGCGGTCTCGGTGCGCGATGCGTTCGGCACGCTGGAGCGCAACACCGTGCTCCGCTACCTCCACAAGTGTTTGCACGCGGAGCAGCAGATCGATCGCAAGGTCGGTGGCGCCGGGCTCGGCCTCTACCTGATGGTCAACTCGGCGAGCTGCGTGTTGTTCAACGTGCTGCCCGGCGTCGCGACCGAGGTCGTGTGCGTGTTCGATCTCGAGATGCCGAAAGTGCAACTCGAGCAGCTCGGCTTCTTCTACGAAAAGATCGACGCCGGTGGCCGCCTCGCCGCCGGCCCGTCGCAGCGTCTCCCCGGTGCCGGCCATCCAGTCGAACGCCGGCGCAGCCGCGAGAGCATGAGCATGCCGGCGGTGCCGGCGGGCCCGTCGCCGGTCGTCGTGCGCGTGCTCGCGGGCGCGATCTTCGCGATGTGCGTGTTGATCGGGTTCGTCGCGTGGCCGCGGATCGTGGGCGCGAAGAAGACCGGTGTGCTCGAGGTAACGACGATCCCGAAGGGCGCGCAGATCGAGCTGGAGGGCCACAACGTCGGCACGACCTCCGCTGGCACGCTCGCGATCAACGACCTCGAGCTCGGTCGCGCGTACGCGCTCTCGGTCAGGCTCGACGGCTACGCGCCGAAGCAGCAGGTCGTGCAGCCGCGCACCAACACGACGCAGCTCACGATCCAGCTCGACGCCCTCGCCCCGACGCTCGTGCTCGACACGACGCCGAGCGGCGCCGTCGTGACCGCGGACGGCCAGGATCTCGGCCAGACGCCACTGACGCTGACGACGTTCAAGCCCGACACCTCGGTGTCGCTGACGTTCAAGAAGACCGGCTATCAAGACGCGGTCGCCAAGGTCGACGTCCCCGGTCCCGGCAAGGAGCTACGCCTCGTCCAGCCGCTCGCCGTCGCCGCGGAGTTCGCGCGCGTGAAGCTGACGTCGGAGCCGAGCGGCGCGACCGTGACCCAGAACGGCATCCTGCTCGCCGGCGTCACGACCCCGGCCGAGATCCTCGTCGAGGCCGGCAAGCCGATCCGGTTCGAGGTCGCGATGCCGCACAAGGTGCCGGTCGTGATCGACAACTTCACCCCGGGCCGCGGCGCAGATGGCATCAAGAAACACGTCAAGCTGGTCGACGGTTACACCGTGCACATCGACACCTCGATCGACGGCCGGATCGACGTGCCGAACCAACCGCAGTGCCAGGCGCTCTCGACGCCGGCCGACTGCGTGCTCGCGAAGGGCACCTACACGCTCGACTTCGTCGGGCAAGCGAACGCGCACGTCGTCAAGAAGATCACGGTCACCGACAAGGACCTCACCGAGCATCTCGAGTTCGGCTTCGTCGACGCGGCGTCGGGCAAGCAGATCGTGGTTTCGCCCGGCGTGCTCTCGAAGCACGTCGCCTACGAGGTCGGTCCGCATCAGGTCACGGTCTCCGATGAAGCCGGCACGCACCCGGTCGGCGTGCGGGTCAGAGCCGGCACCACCGTTGTTGCGAATTAACGCGAACTAGCGCTCGTGGGGTTAGGCATTGTCAGCTCCGCCGGCGAGGTGCTCCTGTATCGTGCCCTCGATGTTTCGGGGAGTCATCGTCACTGCGATCTGCGTCACGGCGCATGCCGCCGCGGCGAGCCCGACGATGACGTACTCGAGCGATCCGCATCCCGGAATTCATCGCGAGACCTGGGAAGACACGTCGGTGCCATGGCGCACGCGGATCATCCAGATCGACCTGACCTCGGCGGAGATCGCGGTCTACGCGACGAAGGAGTCCGATCGCGGCCTCACGCCCACGGCGTACGCGGCGCGGATCGGCGCGCAGGTCGTCGTCAACGGCGACGCGTTCTCGGTCGACAACTTCGTACCGCGTGGGCTCGCGATCGGCGCGTCCGACGTGTGGTCGAACACCGCCGACGACAACGTGTCCGGCGTGTGGAACGTCCGCCGCGTCGGCGAGCGCACGCTTGCGGGCATCACGCCGCCCGGGCAGATCACGACCGCCGAGACGCTGCCGACCGGCACCGAAGGCGCGGTCTCGGGACGGCCGTTGATCGTCAGTGCCGGCGCGGTGCCAAACAACATCGACTGCACCGATCAAGTCACGCTCGCCTGCCAGCGCACGCCGCGCACCGCGGTCGCGCTGTCGGCCGATGGCAACACGATGTGGCTCGCGGTGACCGATGGCTGGCAGAGCGGCTCGATCGGCATGACCGCGGGCGAGCTCGGCGCGTTCCTCGTGGCGCGCGGCGCGTACAGCGCGCTGATGCTCGACGGCGGAAGCTCGTCGGCGCTGAACGTCGACGGTGCGCTGGTCAGCTCGCCGAGCGACGGCGTCGAGCGCGTGGTCGCGAACCACATCGCGGTCAAGTACGGCTCGTTGCCGAAGGGTCAGATCGTCGGCTTGATCTGCAAGCACGACGTGTTCAATTGCGGCGGCGACACGTCGATCGAGATGGCCGGCGTCAAGGTCTACCTGGACGATGGTCGCGAATACACGACGCTGACCACGGGCTACCTCTACGACTTCACCGGCGTGACCCAGCGCCTCGCGTGCGTGACCGCGAAGAAGACCGGCTGGCTGACCAAGACCCAGTGCGCGCAGGTCGACGGCAACGGCATGACCTACAACTCGATCGCGATGTTCGAAGGCAGCGACACGCCGGATGCGGGTGTCAGTGACGACGGCGGTGTCGACGTGCCCGACGGCGGCACGGGCCCGGGAGACCACGGCGATGCGGGAAATCACGCTCAGGGCCCTGGCGGCGGATGCTGCGAGACGGGGCGCCAGGGCGGCCGATCGCCCGAATGGCCACTGGTGGTCGTGGTGGCTTGGTTCCTGACACGCCGCCGCGGTACAACACGCTGAGGGAAGTGAGCTCGGTCCATACTCAGTTACTGACCGACGACACGAGCGGGATCCTGCTCGAGCGCAGCTTCCGGTTGCGCGTGGTTGCCGGGCCCGATCAGGGCAAAGACCACATGCTCGACGAGGGCACGACGATGGTCGGCACCCACGCCGACAACGATCTCGTGCTCGCCGACGCGACCGTGTCGCGTTACCACCTCGAGGTCCGCGTCCGTCGCGACGGCATCGAGATCCGCGATCTCGACACCACGAACGGCACCAAGCACGGCGGCGCGCGGGTCAGCCAGATCATCTTGACCGGCGCGGCGCGGCTGCGGCTCGGCAAGCATACCGAGATCGATGTCGAGCCGATCGATCACAACGTCGAGCTCAGCGATTGGCCGAGCGATCGGTTCGGCGACGTGCTCGGCTCGACCGCGCCGATGAAGCGCCTGTTCTCGCTCCTCGCGAAGGCCGCGCCGACCGAGGCGACGATCCTGTTGCAAGGCGAGACCGGTACCGGCAAGGAAGCGATCGCCGAGGCGGTCCACCAGCAGAGCCGGCGCGCGAAAGGACCGTTCGTCGTCGTCGACTGCGGCTCGATCCCGCACGAGCTGATCGCGTCGGAGCTGTTCGGTCACGCGAAGGGTAGCTTCACCGGCGCCGCCGCCGACAAGCAGGGCCTGATCGAGGCTGCGAATCGCGGCACGCTGTTCCTCGACGAGATCGGCGAGCTCGCGCTCGATCTTCAGCCGCAGCTGCTGCGCGTGCTCGATCGCCGGCAGGTCCGCCGCGTCGGCGAGACCCAATCGGTCGACGTCGACATCCGCGTGATCGCGGCAACTCACCGCGACCTGCGTGCGATGGTTCGCGCCGGTCAGTTCCGCGAGGATCTGTATTACCGGCTCGCCGTCGTCGCGACCTCGGTGCCGCCGTTGCGCGAGCGCAAGGCGGATATCCCGGCGCTCGCGACGTGGTTCGCCGAGAAGATGGGCCGCGGCAGCTTCGCGCAATCGCCGGCGCTCCTCGATCAGTTGCAACGCCACGAGTGGCCCGGCAACGTGCGCGAGCTCCGCAACGTCGTCGAGCGCGCGCTGTCGCTCGGCGATACCGGCTTCGCGGAGCTCGGCGACACGCCGGCGCCGCGCGCGACGCCCATGCCGGTGGCGGTCGATCTCGGCGGTGGTGGCGGTGAAGAAAAGCGCTCGTCGAACCCCGACGTGCTCGAGCTGCCGTTCAAGGAAGCGAAGGCGCAGCTCGTCGAGGCGTTCGAGCGCGATTACCTGCGCGCGCTACTGGCGCGCCACCACGGCAACATCTCGCGCGCCGCCGCCGAAGCCGGCATCGATCGCAACTACATCCATCGCCTCGTCAAGAAGTACGGCCTCGAGGTCGACCGCGGTTGATGATGCGGATTTCCTGGATCGCGCTCGCGCTCGCGCTCGCCGGATGCAAGGGAAACCATTCGGCCTCGGGCTCGGGCTCGGGCTCGAGTCACATCCTGACGGCTGACGCGGCGATCGCGCCGCCGATCGATTGGAAGACGTGCGATGCGGCGCTGCGCAAGGCGGCGACCGAGCCGCTGGACGTCCGGCCGTCGCTGGTGATCGAAGGTTGCGAGGTCTGCGGCGACTGGACGCCGCTCCTCCACTGGAACACGCCGCAGGCCGAGAAGGGTCCGACGCGCAAGCAGATCGAGACCGCGATGGCGGTGTGCGGATACTGTAACGCGAACGCGAAGCAGCGCTTCCTCGGCACGCTCGACGACGCGCGCGGGATGAGCGTGCGCACGCCGTGGCGCTTCCTCGGCGAGATGTGCAAAGGCGAGGTCAGCGCGCTGCCGGATAATCGGTTCACGAGCGCCCCGCTCTACGCACTCGATCGGATCGCGCGCGCGGCGACCGCGCACGGCGGCGAATCGGCGAACTTGATGGCGGCGATCGAGCTGCCGCTGCCGGCGGTCACGATCACCGGCGCAGGGATCGTGATGCCGGATGTCGATGACGGCGTGTCACCCACCGCCGGACCGCTCGCGATCACGGTGATGGGCGATGGGCTGCACGTCGCCAGGATGCCGCGTGCGCGGCTCGGTGCGAGCGGCGTCGCGATCGATCTCGGCAATTATCCCGGCGATGTGGTGAAGCCGGCGGACCTGCCCGCCGCGCTCGCGAAGCTCGCGAACGGCGACACGAGCATGACGATCACGATCCTCGCGCCGGTCGCGACGCCAGCGCAGGCGCTCGTGTCGATCGTCGCAGCAGCAGCGAAGGTCGCGCCGATCTACCTCGCGGTGAACGCGCATGGCGCGCCCGAAGGTTGGGATCTCCCGGCGACGATTCCGATCGCGCTCGTCGCCGAGGGCGGCGACAAGCTCGTGCTCACCGGTGAGATGAGCGTGCAACAACTCGCGAGCGAGCTGGCGAAGCGGGCAAAGAGCGGCGCTCGCAAGGTCGTCCTGGCGGCGGCCGCGTCCGGTGGCCATAAACCTTGACGCGTCGCGTCGCGCACCCATAATTAGGCCGTGACTGGATACGACCTCGTCGTCATCGGTGGCGGCATCACCGGTGCCGGCATCGCGCGCGATGCAGCGCTGCGCGGCATGAAGGTCGGGCTGTTCGAGAAGGCCGACTTCGCGTCGGGGACGTCGTCGAAGTCGAGCAAGTTGATCCACGGTGGCCTGCGCTACCTCGAGCACGGCGAGATCGGGCTCGTGTTCGAGTCGGTGAGCGAGCGCAGCGTGCAGATGCGGGTCGCGCCGCACCTCGTGCGCCCGCTGCCGTTCCTGATCCCGATCTACAAGGGCGTGCGGCCCGGGTTCGAGATCATGAACGTCGGG
>JBDUAS010000304.1:0-8193 GCA_040004535.1 Deltaproteobacteria bacterium | reverse complement strand
CGCAGATCCAGCGCCTCCTGATCCAGCAGGTCACCGCACCGGTGCGCTGGGAAGAATCGATGCAAGCGATCGAGAAGCTCGGCGTCACCAAGGCGTACGAGCTCGGCTCGGGCGCGGTGCTGAAGGGCCTCGTCAAGCGCATCGCGCCGACGATCGAGGTCACCACGATCGGCGAGCCTCACGAAGTCGCAGCGTTCAAGGCATAAGGAGCGAGTCATGGCAATCACCGACAAGGCATTGGTTGGTAGGGTCGCGCTGGTCACCGGCGCATCGCAGGGAATCGGACGCGCGATCGCGGTCGCACTCGGCCGCCGCGGCGCGAAGGTTGTCATCAACTTCCTCCCGGATGCGAATGGTTCGACGCGCGAGCAGGATGCGCGCAAGGTCGCTGCCGAGGTCGAGGCCGCTGGTGGGCAGGGCGCCGTGTCGGGCTTCGACGTCGCGAACAGCGCCTCGGTCACCGAGGCGATCAAGGCGATCGGTGTCGAGCACAAGCAGCTCGACATCCTCGTCAACAACGCGGGCATCGCGATCAACGGGCTGATCATGCGGTTCACGGACGACCAGTGGATGAAGACGCTGGGGGTGAACCTCAACGGCGCGTTCTTCACGACGCGCGCTGCGGCGTCGCTGCTGTTGCGCGCGAAGGACGCGGGTCGGATCATCAACATCTCGTCGGTCGTCGGCGAGTCGGGCAACGCCGGTCAGGTCGCCTACGCGGCGAGCAAGGCCGGCATCCTGGGCCTGACGATGACGACCGCGAAGGAGCTCGCCTCGCGCGGGGTGACCTGCAACGCCATCGCTCCCGGCTTCATCGACACTGCGATGACCGCCGAGCACCTCCCCGACGCCGCCAAAGCGAAGCTCCTCGAGGGCATTCCGCTGGGCAGGATCGGCAAGGACGACGATATCGCCAATGCCGTGGCGTTCCTGGCCGGGCCGGAAGCTGCATATATCACCGGTCAAGTGCTGCGCGTTAACGGTGGGATGTTGATGTAGTGAGGGTTCTGGTCTATCTAAGCCGCGAGGTTCCGCATGTCGCCTGATGAAATCGAGAGCAAGGTCAAGGAAATCATCTGCAATCAGCTCGAGGTCTCCCCCGAGCAGCTCCGCCCCGAGGCGTCGTTCATCGACGACCTGAAGGCGGACTCCCTGGCCGTCGTGGAGCTCGTGCTCGCGTTCGAGCAAGAGTTCAAGATCACGATCCCTGAGGAAGATACCGAGCAGATCAAGACCGTGAAGGACGCGGTCAACTACATCAAGTCACACGCGAAGTGACATCGCGCGCGCCTCGCGCTAGGAGCTGAAGTATGCAGCGTCGCGTCGTCATTACCGGCATCGGCCTCATCACCCCCATCGGCAACGATCTGGAGGCCACGTGGTCATCTCTGCTTGCCGGCAAGAACGGTGCGGGGCCGACCACTCTGTTCGATGTCACCGAGTTCGCGACGAAGTTCGCGTGCGAGGTGAAGAACTGGGAGCCGTCGAAGTACTTCGACAAGCGCGAGCTCAAGCACCTCGATCGCTTCCTCCAGTTCGGCGTCGCGGCCGGCATGATGGCCGTCGCCGATGCCGGCCTCGGCGGCCGCGTCCCGGAAGGGCAGGAGCATCGCTGGGGCACGTTTATCGGTGCCGGTCTTGGCGGCGTGCGCACGATCGAAGACACGTACGCCGCGTCGAAGGTCAAAGGCCCGCGCCACGGCATCTCGCCGTACTTCGTCACCGACATCATCATCAACGAGCTGCCCGGCATGGTGTCGATCCGGACCGGTGCGACCGGTCCGAACCTCTCGCACGTGTCGGCGTGCTCGACCGGCGCGCACTCGATCGGTGAAGCGTTCCGCACGATCCGCCACGGCTACGCCGACGGCATGATCTGCGGCGGCGCCGAAGCGACGATCTCGATCCTCGGGGTCGGTGGCTTCAACTCGATGCGTGCGATGTCCACGCGCAACGACGACCCGCAGCACGCGAGCCGGCCGTTCGACAAGGACCGCGATGGCTTCGTGATCGGCGAAGGCGCCGGCATCGTCGTGCTCGAGGATCTCGAGTCGGCGAAGAAGCGTGGCGCGCGGATCTACGCCGAGCTCGTCGGCTACGGCGCGAACAGCGACGCGCACCATGTCGCGGCACCAGCGCCGGAGCACAAGGGCGCGCAAGCCTGCTTCAAGGTCGCGCTCGACGACGCGAAGCTGACGCCTTCGCAGATCATGTACATCAACGCGCACGGCACCTCGACCGACCTCAACGACAAGAACGAGACGTTCGCGGTCAAGAAGGTGTTCGGCGACCACGCGAAGAAGCTCGCGATGTCGTCGACCAAGTCGATGACCGGTCACACGCTCGGCGCTGCCGGCGGTGTCGAGGCGGGGATCACGGCGCTCGCGATCCAGCGCGGCATCCTGCCGCCGACGACGAACTACGAGACGCCGGATCCCGAGTGCGACCTCGACTACATCCCGAACGTGGCGCGCGAGCAGCGCGTCGACTTCGCGATGTCGAACAGCTTCGGCTTCGGCGGGACGAACGCGGCGCTCGTGCTCGCCCGTTACAAGGGTGACTGATGGCGATCAAGTGGGTGGCCGGGTCGGATCACGCGGGGCTCGAGCTCAAGCGTTCGCTCGTCGCGAAGCTGCAAGAGCTCGGTGACGAAGTGCTCGACATCGGCACGCACGACACCGCGTCGGTCGACTACCCGACGTTCGGTGCCGAGGTCGGCAAGCGCGTCGCCGCCGACAAGACGCTACGCGGCCTCGTCGTGTGCGGCAGCGGCATCGGGATCTCGATCGCCGCGAACAAGGTCCACGGCGTGCGCTGCGCGCTGGTTCACGATCACCTGACCGCGCAGCTCGCGCGCCAGCACAACGACGCGAACGTGATCGCGCTCGGCGCGCGGACGACCGGCGCCGATGTCGCCGCGGATGCGCTCCTCGCATTTCGCTCGACCGAGTTCTTGGGCGGGCGCCACGCGAAGCGCGTCGGCCTGCTCGACGAAATGCCCTGACATGCGTTGCCCGTTCTGCGCCGTCGACGAGAAGGACAAGGTCATCGAGACCCGCGTCTCGAAGGATGGCCGCGAGATCCGCCGGCGCCGCGAGTGCGAAGCATGCACGCGCCGGTTCACGACGTACGAGCGGATCGAGGAATCGATGCCGCTCGTGATCAAGGCCGACGGCCGCCGCGAGCCGTTCGATCGCAACAAGATCGAGCACGGCATCCACGCCGCGGTCGCGAAGCGGCCTGTATCGCGCGACCAGGTCTCGACGCTCGCCCTCGAGGTCGAGCGCGAGATCGGCGAGCTCAACCTTTCGGAGATCGCAGCGCGGGCCGTCGGCGAGCGCGTGCTGCCGAAGCTCAAGACGCTAGATCAAGTCGCGTACGTCCGGTTCGCATCGATCTATCGCGACTTCCGCGATCTCGACGGCTTCACGAAGGAGCTCGACGCGATGCGCCTGGAAGACTCGACCGACGAACACGCGCCGGTCGCCGCCGGCAAGTTCGAGTGAACCAGACCGACGACACGTTCATGCAGCGCGCGCTGCAGCTCGCGGCGAAGTACGCGGGCCGCACGTCGCCGAATCCGATGGTCGGCTGCGTGATCGTCGACAAACGCGGCGACGTGATCGCAGAAGGCGCGCACCAGGGACCCGGGCACAAGCACGGCGAGATCGTGGCGCTCGACAAGCTCGGCGGCCGAGCGCCCGGCGCGACGATCTACGTCAACATGGAGCCGTGCACGCACCGCCGCGAAGGCAAGACACCGTGCGCCACCGCGGTCAAGGCGTCGGGCGCGGCGCGCGTCGTCGTTGGCAGCGAGGACACGTTCCCGGGGCACGGTGGCGGGATGGCAGCGCTGCGCCGCGCCGGCATCAAGGTCCATCGCGCGCTCGTCGAAGAGTGCGATCGGTTCAACCGGGGCTTCCTGGTGTGGGCCGCGACCGATCGTCCGGCGTTCACGCTCAAGGCGGCGCTCACGCTCGACGGCAAGATCGCGACCGTGACCGGCAACTCGAAGTGGATCACCGGCGAAGCTGCGCGCGCGGATGTCCACCGCATGCGCAACGCGCACGACGCGATCCTCGTCGGCGTCGGTACGGTGCTCGCCGACGATCCGTGGCTGAATTGCCGGATCCGCGGCGGCCGCGATCCGATCCGGATCGTGCTCGATGGGCAGCTGCGCACGCCACCGACCGCGCGGCTCCTCCCGGGCAAGAGAGGCCCGCGCACGATCATCGCGACCGGGTTGCGCGCCGACAAAGCGAAGCAAGCCGCGCTCGAGAAGGCCGGTGCCGAGGTCTGGCGGCTGAAGCTGCGTTCGAACGGGCAGGTACCGCTCTACGAGCTGTCCAAGGACCTCGGCCTCCAGAAGATCCTGTCGGTGCTCGTCGAGGGCGGTGGCCAGGTCCACGCGTCGTTCCTCACCGACCGGTTCGCGAACGACGTCGTGCTCTATATCGCGCCGAAGGTCGTCGGCGGCGCGGCGCCGAGCTGGGTCGGCGGTAAGGGCGTCGGCACGATCGCCGCGGCGGCCCAGCTTCGGCCCCTCGGTGAACCGACCTATTTCGGCCCGGATCTGCGCCTGCGGTTCGTGCCGGTGCCTGTGCCGGACCCCTCGACGCCACTGCCAGACGACGACTGAACGGCGTGGTAAGAGTCCGATAATGTTCACCGGCCTCGTCGAAGACCTCGGCACCATCGTTCGCGCCGATCGGCGCAGCGATGCCTTGGTCCTCGCGGTCCGCCCCGCGCGCATCCCGCTCGGCGAGCTCGCGATCGGTGAATCGGTGTGTCACGACGGTGCCTGCCTCACCGTCACCGAGGTCGGCCGCGACGCGTTCACGGTGCTCGCCGGCGCCGAGACGCTCGCACGGACTACGCTCGGCGCGTTGCGCGTCGGCTCGCACGTCAACCTCGAGCGCTCGCTCCGGCTCGGCGATCGGCTCGGCGGTCACTGGGTGACCGGCCACGTCGACGGCACCGGCGAGCTCGCCATCCGCCGCGACCTCGGCGCGAACCTCGTGCTCTGCGTACGCACGCCGCCCGCGCTGTTGAAGTTGATCGTGGAGAAGGGCTCGATCGCACTCGCCGGGGTCTCGCTGACGGTCAACGCCGTCGACGCCGAGACGTTCTCGGTCGCGATCATTCCGCACACCCGCGAGGCCACGACGCTCGGCGCGCTGCACCTCGGCGACCGCGTCAACCTCGAGACCGATGTCCTCGCGAAGCACGTGCAGAAGTTGCTAGGAGCCCAACCATGACCGCTATCGAACGCGTTCAACGCGCCCTCGACGAGATCCGCGCCGGCAAGATGGTGATCCTCGTCGATGACGAGGATCGCGAGAACGAGGGTGACCTCGTGTTCGCCGCCGAGCTCGTCACGCCCGAACAGATCAACTTCATGGCGACCCATGCGCGTGGCCTGATCTGCCTCGCGATGGACGACGCGATGATCGACAAGCTCGAGCTCGCGCCGATGGTGCGCGACAACCAGGCTTCGCTCGGCACTGCGTTCACCGTCTCGATCGAAGCGCGCCATGGCGTATCGACCGGCATCTCCGCGCGCGACCGCGCGACGACGATTCGCGCCGCGATCGCCGACGACGCAGGCCCCGACAAGATCGTGTCGCCCGGTCACGTGTTCCCACTGCGTGCGCGCAAGGGCGGCGTGCTCGTCCGCACCGGCCAGACCGAAGGCTCGGTCGACCTCGCGCGGCTCGCCGGCCTCAAGCCCGCAGGCGTGATCTGCGAGATCATGCGCGAGGACGGCGAGATGGCGCGACTGCCCGAGCTCGAGCTGTTCGCGCAGAAGCACGGCCTGATCCTGCTGTCGGTCGCCGACATGATCGCGTATCGCCTCCAGCGCGAGCAGATCGTGCGCTGCCAGGGTTCGGGCTCGATGCGCCCCGGCTCGCTCGGCCCGGGCGAGCCGTTCGCGGCGCACTACTACGCGTCGGATGTCGATGAAAATACCGAGTACCTCGCGCTCGTCCGCGGCGATGTCGCCGGGGCGTGCGCGAAGGGCGACACCGTGCTCGTCCGCGTCGCGAACATGGACCCGCTCGCCGACCCGTTCGCCCTCCGTCCGGACCTCGTTCATGCGCTCGACGCGATCGATCGCGCGGGTGTCGGCGTGTTCTTGTACGTCATGAACCGCCAGCGGATCCGGCTCGGCAGCTCGTTCGAGCGGCTCGTGCTGCAGCGCGACCGTTCGAGCATGGCGACCCTCGGCGGTACCAGCGAAGCGCTCCGCGATTTCGGCCTCGGCGCCCAGGTCCTCGCGGATCTCGGATGCAAGAAGATCCGGCTCATGATGTGGAGCGACCGCAAGATTCCGGGCCTCGAAGGCTTCGGTATCGACGTCGTCGAACGCGTGCCGATTCCGCCTCGCCAAGGGGCGCGCACCAAGACCGCCGGCTGAGGTATATAGAGGCGGCACCTCATGCCGACCACACTCGAAGGCACTCTGTCCGCCGCCGGCCTCCGGTTCGCGATCGTCGCCGCGCGCTTCAACGGCCTCGTCGTCGAGCCGCTGATCGCCGGTGCGATCGACGCGATCGTGCGTTCCGGCGGCAAGGATGGCGACATCACCGTCGTGCGGTGCCCCGGCGCGTGGGAGCTGCCGCAGGTCGTCCGCCAGGTGCTCGCGCGCGGCAACGTGGACGCCGTGATCGCACTCGGCGCGGTAATTCGCGGCGCGACGCCGCACTTCGATTACGTCGCGGGTGAAGCGGCGAAGGGTCTCGCGGGCGCGGCCGCCGACAGTGACGTTCCCGTGAGCTTCGGCGTGCTGACGACCGACACGATCGAGCAAGCGCTCGAGCGCGCAGGGACGAAGGCCGGCAACAAGGGCTTCGACGCGGCACTCGGCGCGATCGAGATGGCGACGCTGTTCAAACAGCTCAAGTCAAAGAAGTCCAAGTGACCGCCGCAGCTGGTACGCGGACGAAAGGCCGCGCGTTCGCGCTGCAGCTCTTGTACGCGCGCGATCACGATCCGACCGCGGATGTCACGGGAAACGCACTTGGCTGGGCGAGCGACTTCGAGCTCGAGCTCGAGCCCGCGGCGCAGCAATTCGCGCGCGACCTCGTCGCTGCGGCGAACGAGCGGACCGCGGAGCTCGATCAACTGATCACGTCGTCGTCGCGCAACTGGCGGCTCGAGCGGATGTCGCGCGTCGATCGCAACATCTTGCGGCTCGGTGCGTGCGAGCTCGTCGCGTTTCCCGAAGTCCCCGTCAAGGTCGTGATCAACGAGGCCGTCGAGCTCGCAAAGCGGTTCGGAACCGCAGAGTCGTCGGCGTTCGTCAACGGTGTCCTCGATCGCATCGCGACCGCGGCTGGTCGTACGCCGGAGAGCTGATGCCGCTCAGCGTCCTGCCGCTCGATCTCGCGCGCTGGGATGAATCGGCACGCGATTGCCTCGTGTTGCCGGTGTTCAAAGATGACCGTCCGCTCCGCGGCGCCGCCGGACTCGCCGACTGGCGAATGTGCGGCCGGCTGTCTCGCCTCGTGTCGACGCAGCGCGCGACCTCGGAGCAAGGCGAGACGCTGCTCCTGCCGCCCGGACGCCGGCTCCGCTTCCAGCGTGTGATGTGGTTCGGCCTCGGCGACGCGAAGGGCTACACGGACGATCGGTTTCGCCAGGACCTCGCGTGGATCCTCGGCGTCGTCACCGGCGCCGCGGTCAACGATTGGGCGGTGCAGATGCCCGGCCGCGCATCGGGCCTGATCGGCGCGCGCCGCGCAGTCGAGATCATCCTCGAGGATCAGCTGCTCGTCGATCAGTCGATCACGCTGCTCGAAGATCCAGCCGGCCAAAAAGACATCGCCGAGCTGCTGCGCAGCCAGCGCTAGCGCCACTACGGCTCGAGCGCGTTGTCGGGTCGCGCGACAGTTACTCGAGCGCGCCGGTCTCCGCGAGCTTTCCGATCTCGCGGAACTCCATGCGGATCGCACGCTCGAGATGCTCGTGAGTCAGCGCGCTGCCTTCCTCGACGGCAAGGAACGCGGCACGCAGCGTCGCGTTGCGGATGTAGCCACCCGAGAGCCGGAACCGCTGGGACAATCCGGCAAAGTCGATCGGACCGGCGATCGGTACCTGTGGAGGAATCATCGTGCGCCACAGCTGCTCGCGCATCTCCTCGTCGGGGAACGGGAACGTCATGCGGTAGGTGAGCCGGCGCTTGAACGCCGG
>JBDUAS010000303.1:0-8201 GCA_040004535.1 Deltaproteobacteria bacterium | reverse complement strand
GCTCGCTCGCGAAGTACGGCTACACCGTGCCGCCGTACGCGTACACGCGGCAGTATCTGAAGATGGTGCTCGACCGCTACTACAAGTACAAAGCCGAAGAACAACGTTCGAAGTGATGCTGCGGGTCGAGGTGAGTGAAGAGGGCAGGGCGGCACTGCCGGCGATCGATCTCGCCGACGCCACGTTCGTGATCGGCAGCTCGCCCGCGGCGCGGATTCGCTTGCCCGCAGCGGTCGCGCGACTCGAGCACGTCACGATCGACCGCAACACCTGGCGCAGCGCAGACGGCTCCGGCGCGCTGGGCGATGGTCACACGTTCACGATCGGCACCTATCGCGTGCGCGTCGCGCCGGCACCGGCGGGCGCCCAGCCGACGCCACCGCAGCGGACCGAGAGCCTCGCTCGCGAGCTGGTGCGCGACCTGCTCGGTGCGAGCGGCGCACCGACGTTGACCGTCGAGCGCGGACCGAACACGGGTGCGAAGCGCGCGTTGCCGCCGCCGGAAGCAGCGTTCGTGATCGGCCGCGGCGACGACGCGAACTGGATCATCGACGATCCCGATCTATCGAAGCGCCACGTCGAGATCCGGCGCACGTGGGACGGCGTGCGCGCGCTCGATCTCGAATCGAAGAACGGCACGCGGCTCGACGGCGTCGCGCTCGCCCAGGCGTCACTGCGCGACGGCATGGTGCTCGAGCTCGGCGGCCTCGCGCTGCGTTATCGCGACCCGGCAGAACGACACATCGGGCAGCCGGAAGTGGCCGGCCCGCCGGCAACTGCCCTGGCCGCGCGCAGCCGCGCGGCACCTACATCTGCCGGCCGCGCGCGCGTCGTGTTCGGCGTGGCGATCGTCATCGCACTGGCGGCGCTCGCCGGCATCCTCGCGCTCGCATTGCGCTGACGCCGCGGCGCGCGCCGTGGCGCGGACGCTCGGATCGCAGTGCGACGAGGCCGCAGGTTTTCGGTGAACCCTCGGTTAGCTCGCGGCATGGCGGCTGCAAATGGCATCTCTCATGTCCGCCCCCCGCACCCGCCTGCGTGACAAGCTGTGCCGCGAGCTCGCCCAGTCCGAGCACGATGCTCGCCTTGACACGCGACGCGAGGCCAGGCGCCTCGGGGACTGTCCGCCGGCGCACGCGCTGCTCGCGGTCGCGGAGCACGCGGACGACGTCGAGGTCGCGCTCGAGAAGCTGACGAAGCAGCGGGTCGGCGTCGGCCTGCGAGTGGCGCGCGCGGTCGCGAAGGTGTTCTCGGGCGTGCGGCGCTTCTTCAGCGATCGCTTGACCGATCGCGAGCGCAGCTATCGCGCGACGCTGCTCGGCCTCAAGCACGGGATCGACACGCTGCGCCTCCTGCGCGAGGTCGTGACGATCAACCATGACGTCGCGCTCCTGAAGTTCTGCGACCTCGTGATGGTCGAGCGGCTGTGTCTGCTCGAGGATGCCGAGCAGGCGCTCGTGTGGTTCGCCGAACAGCCCGAGCTCGCACTGGGTTCCGGTGCGTGGCGCGCGTTGCCCACCGGACCGATGACCGCCGAAGCGAAGGCCGCCTAGAAGAGCGCCCGCGGCTAGAACAACGACAGCTGCGCCTTCGCCTGTTCGGGCCGCCGAAACCGCGACGGCAGCGCATTCGTCATGTAGCGATCGTCGCGGGCGTCGAGCCCGAGCCGCTTGACGGTCGTATCGAACATCGTCGCGATCGTCGCCGCGTACGCGCCTTCGCCGCGGCCGCGCGTGTGCCAGCGCGGGTCGTACAGCTTCTCGCCGCCGCGGGTCTCGCGAATCCGATGCATGATCTTGTCGGCCGCGAGTGGCAGCGCGGCGCGGACGCGCTCCTCGAACACCGGCGCGACGGCACCGGGCAAGCGGAGCAGGACCCAGCCCGCGGTCTTCGCACCGGCATCCTTCGCGCGCTCGAGCACGCGCACCATCTGGTCGTCGTTGAGCCCGGGCATCACCGGCGCGCACATCACCCCGCATGGCACGCCGGCCTTCGCGAACTTCTCGAGCACCTTGAACCGGCGCTCCGGGGCCGGCGCCCACGGCTCGATCGCGCGCGCGAGCTCGGGATCGACCCACGCGATGCTCATGCTGAGGTGAACACCGGCTTCCTCGTGAAGCTCGACGATCAGATCGAGATCGCGCTCGATCAGCGCGCTCTTCGTGATGATCGCGACAGGGTTGCGATACTCGAGGCAGACCTCGAGGCACTGCCGGGTCAGGTGGAGCTGTGCCTCGACCGCCTGGTAGCAATCCGTGACGCCGCTGAACATCACGAGGTCGCCGCCCCAGCTCGGCTTGTCGAACGCCTCGCGCAACAGCTGCGCCGCCTGAGGTTTGACGACGATCTTCGTATCGAAGTCCGTGCCCGCGCCCATGTCGAGGTACTCGTGTGACGGTCGCGCGTAGCAGTTGTGGCTGACGACGCCGTTCGCGATGAAGTCGCCCGTGCCGGTCGTGATGTCGAACAGATCGCGCATCCCGAGCGGTTCGATCCGGACGATCCGCGACGTCGGCAGCGTCTCGACCTCGCGGCCGGAGAGCTGCCACGGCCTGGGATACGACGTCACGCGATACGCGTGGCTCTCCGTGATCGCGCGCGCGTTGCCGTTCGCGTAGCGCAGCTCGCTCGCGATCGAGTGCTCGGTGACGTGTGCGCGCGTGCTGAGCGCCGAGTGGTGGCCCGGGCCGGCGAGCGCGTCGTGCAGCTGGAGCGTCGGCCGCTGGAACGGTGGCTCGGACGGCTGGACGAACCGCCAGCCGCGCTCGCTCAGGAACCGGTGATCGCCGCTCGCGATCAGCTCGGTCCCATCGGCGAGGAGGATCCGGAACGCCGGCTTTCGCGTGCCCCAGTGATGGAGCACCCGCGTGTGGACGTAGCGGCGCGTGCCGTGGATCGATTGCGTTCCGTAGATCGCGTCGCCGGGGCGGAGCTCGGACAGCCGGCGCGTGCGGCCATCGGCGAGCGTGATCTGGGTGTCGCCGGCGAGGCAGTAGGCGCAGGCGTGCAAGCAGCCGCGATACGGGTTCACGCTGAAGTTGAAGCCGACATCTGGCGAGTCGTTGCTCGCGAGGATCGACCGCGAGTGATCCTCGATCAGCTTCACGGTCGCGGGCGGCGGACCGTCACCTTCGTCGTACGTGACCGCGGTGGCGTGGAAGCGGTTCGTGGGGTTCGCACTCGGCCGCGACTTCACGAAAGCAGCATACTGAACACGCGAGCAGTAGTCTAGTTCTCGCCGATGGGATCCGCCAACAGCTCGTCGATCTTGGAGATCAACGGATCTGGCAGCGGCTCCGCGTTCGCGCACCCGATCAATTCTCCGAGCGCGTCGCGCGTGTGGATCCGTGGCATCGCGATCGCACCGCGATCGATCACGTAACGCAGCGCGAGCTCGGCGAGCGTCGTGACGAGCACGTTCGGCGGTCGCTGCGCGGACGCGACGATCGTACGCGCAGCTGCGGACGACCGCGCGGCCGGTGGCTCGCGCTTCACGCGCGATGCGAGCTTCGCGACGCCGACCGCGATCGCTTCGAGCTGCTCCGGCGTCAGCGCGCGGCGATCGTCGAGCGGCGCGAGGCTCGAGCCGGGACCGAGCGTGCCGGCGAGCGCGCCACCTTCGAGAGGACGCAGCGCGAGCACCGGCTTCTTCCCGGCGGCCGCGGCGACGAGCGCGAGCGCATCGCGCCGGCACATCGAGAGCTCGACCGCGAGCGTCGCGAGCCACGATTCGTCGAGGAACAGCATCGCGGGGTGGGTCAGCGCACCATCCGCGATCGGCGCGGGCGCACCCGCATTGCGCGTGAGCGCGACCGCGATCGCGAGCGCGGGATCCGCGGCGACCGCTTCGTCGGGCAACAGGATCAACGACGATCGTGGGCGTGCGGCCTCGCTCTCGAGCAACGCGGCTGCATCCGCGATCGTCCGCGGCGGGCGCTTCGGCACCGCGGGTATCGGATCGGCGCTGGTCTCGCTGACCCGCACGCCCCAGTGCAGCACCTTGCCTTCGCGGACGAGCCGCGCGCACGTCCCGACGAGCTCGGGCCACGCCGGTGTCACGATCCAGCTCGCGCGCAGCGGCAACTGGACGAGCGGCAACACGTCGAGCCTCGTCGTGCGCAGTGCCGCCTCGACGCGCTCCGTCACGTAACGCGGCGGCAATCGATCCTGCACGGTATCGCGCTCCGACACCTCGACCACGCGCGTCGCGACGATCGCGCGATCGCGGAGCCGCAACGCGCGCACCGCCTCGCCGACCGCGCGCTCGCTATCCTCCTCGGGCGCGACATCGATCAGATCGAGCGATGCTTCGAGCGCGTCGTGGACGCGGCGCACGACCTCCGCCGGGTCGCGGCCGCGCTTGCTCGACCGCTCCAGGCTGACCTCGCCAAGCCCGACGGTAGCGACCGGTCGTCCGGCGAGCTGGCGCGTGCGCATCCGCACGCATCCTACACGGTGGAGCCTCGCGTCGAGCTATGATGGCGGACCATGCGCCGCCTGCCTTTGCTGTTTCTCGTGCTCGCCGCGTGCGGAGATGATTCCGCCCGCAAGATCGCCGACGCGCCAGAGGGTCCGCACGACTCGCCGCCGCTGATCGATACGCCGCCGCAGGCGTTGCCCGTGCTCGTCACCGCGGTGCTGCCCGATGGCACGCCGATTCCCGGCGCGAAGGTCTACTTTCAGAATGCAGACTCGAGCGTCGCCGGTGCCACCGCGCTCGACGCGAGTGGCAACGCGCGCCAGGTCATGAACGCCGGCGGCTACGCGACCGTGCTCGCGCCGAACGTGCTCGTCGGTGGTTTCGGCGGCGGGATGCAGTACACGGTCACGACGTGGGCGGGTGTGAAGCCCGGCGACCACCTGATCTTCTCGCTGCCCGGCGGTGGTGGCGCACCGACGCAGGCGACGATCACGATCCCGCTCGACACGGCGCATTCGGCCGCGATCACGAAGTACATCATCGAGTCGACCTGCGGTCAGACGGATGTCCAGCTGCCGAGCGGCAGCGGCGCGACGAACGCCTCGACGACGTTTTACTTCGCTTCGGACTGCAGCGCGGCCGACATGTTTGTTGTGGGCGTCGATGCGAGCTCGCAGCCGGTCAGCTCGTTCTTCGTCCCCGCACAGCCTGTCACCGCCAACGAGGTGATCGACTACACCGCGCAAACGTATGCAGCCGCGGGCACGCGGACGTACACGTTCGACAACGTCACCGGTGGGCTCGCGATCGAGGTCGCAGACAATCTGGCGACCGGACGCGGCCAGCTCTATACGGGCACCGGAGCATCCACGACGATCTCGGATCCGGCGACGTTGACCGCACCGTATCCGGCGCAGGCGGCCGGCTCGCTCGACGTCATCCTCGCGTCGCAGCAAGCTGGAACGACCAGCCGCAGGCTCGCAGAATGGGGGACGACCGGTGCGTACACCCAGGACTGGGCCGCGCACCTCCTCCCGGACTTCGCGACGGGGCCCTCGTTGGACACCGGCACGCATGTCCTGAGCTGGACCACGAGCGGCGGCGCGTTGACGCCGGACTTCGCCGAGGCGTCGGTGCTCGTGCACCGCGGGGCGATGACCTGGTCGTGGCGGATCGTCGCACCGAGCGCCACGCAGATCGCGTTCCCGAACTTGCCGACCGACGTCGCCGACCTCAACATCGCCGCGACGGACACCTACAACTTCAGCTCGAACGTGGTCCACATCGCGAAGGTGCCCGGAGGCTACGACGCCGCGCGCGGCTCGCTGTTCGTCGCCAACTCACCGGTCTTCACGGGCGCGACGGGCACGGCAGAGGCCAATACTTACCAGCAGCTGCTGGGCGTCGCTGCGAAGCACGACGCCGCGAAGCGTGATGTAATGCGCCGATGGATTCGCCCTCGGTAGGCCGTTCGCTGCCGCGCGTCGACGGCGTCGCGAAGGTCACGGGCCGCGCTCGTTACCTCGACGACCTCGACGCCCCTGGGGCCTGGCACGGCGCCACCGTGCGCTCGAAGATCGCGCACGGCATCCTCGAAGCGATCGAGCTCGATCCCGCGTTCGATTGGAGCCGCGTGATCGTCGCGACTGCCGCCGACGTGCCGGGGCAGAACGTGATCGCGCTGATCGAGAACGATCAGCCGGCGCTCGTCGCGATCGGCAAGCCAGTGATGCACGTCGACGAGGCGATCGCACTGGTCGCCGCACCGACCCGCGAGCTCGCCTTCGCCGCGATGCGCGCGGTGCGGCCGAAGGTCCGGCCGCTGCCCGCGATCTTCACCGTCGAGGATTCGCTCGCGAAGAAGCAAGTGCTGTACGGCGCCGACAACGTGTTCAAGCAGTTCATCGTGCGCAAGGGCCACGCGAGCGACGCCGAGTTCGAAGCCGCGATCGCGAAGGCCGCGCACGTGATCGACGGCCGCTACTACACCTCGCCGCAGGAGCAGATGTACATCGAGACCCAGGCCATGATGGCCGAGTGGCGCGATGGCAAGTGCTTCATCGTCGGCTCGATGCAGTGCCCGTACTACGTGCACAAGGCGATGAAGGTGTTCCTCGGCGTGGGCCCCGACGGTGTCGTGATCACGCAGGCGGTGACCGGCGGTGGGTTCGGTGGCAAAGAAGAATATCCGTCGATGCTCGCCGCACACGTCGCGACGCTCGCGAAGGCGTCGGGGCGCGCGGTCAAGATGGTCTACGACCGCGACGAGGACATCGCCGCGACGACGAAGCGCCACCCCGCGTGGACGCGGCACCGGCTCGCGATCGACGCGCGCGGCGAGATCCTCGCGATCGATGTCGATTGCGTGATGGACGGCGGCGCGTACCTGACGCTGTCGCCGGTCGTGCTGTCGCGCGGCGTGTTGCACGCGGCGGGACCGTACAAGTGTCCGCTCACCCGGGTGCGCGGTCGCGTCGTCGCGACGAATCATCCACCGCACGGTGCTTTTCGTGGATTTGGCGCGCCGCAGACCACGTTCCCGTACGAGCGCCAGATCCAGAAGCTCGCGGCGCACTTGAAAGAAGACTCGCTCGCGTTGCGCAAGCGGCTCGCGCTACGCAGCGGCGACTCGACCGCGACCGGCCAGGTGCTCGGGTTCTCGGTCGGCACCGACGAAGTGCTCGGCGCGATCGAGCGGCTCGCCGGTCCGGTTCCCGCGCGCGAGGGCATGCGCAACGGCACGCCGGTCAAGCGCGGCCGCGGGCTCGCGTTCTACTTCCACGGCGCCGGCTTCACGGGCTCGGGCGAGCAATACCTCGCGGGTAAGGCGACGGTCGCGCAGCTCGACGATGGGCGCTTCGAGGTGCGCTCGAGCTCGACCGATATCGGTCAGGGTGCGATCACGATCTTCACGCAGATCGCGGCGACCGGGCTCGGGGTCGGACCGGAGCAGATCACGGTGATCGAACCGAAGACGTCGCTCGTGCCCGATAGTGGGCCGACCGTCGCGAGCCGCACGTGCATGGTCGTGGGTGGTCTGATCGACAAGGCGAGCCGCGAGCTCCGCGAGCACGTCGCGACCAACGACGGCGTGCACGAGGTGACGAAGCAATACGAGCCGCCGCCCGGCATCGCGTGGGACGACGCGACCTACACGGGCTCGGCATATCCGGTGTTCGGCTGGGCCGCGTGCCTCGTCGACGTTTCGGTCGATGTCGACACGTACGAGGTCCACATCGATCGCTGCTTGCACGCGGTCGATGTCGGCAAGGCGATCAACCCGGTGATCGTGCAGGGCCAGATCGACGGCGGCACGTTGCAGGCGCTCGGCTGGGCGGTGCTCGAGAACGTGCTGTACAAGGACGGCAAGGTCATCAACGCGAACATGACGAACTGCATCGTGCCGACGTTCGCGGATGCGCCCGAGCTCGAGACCGTGATCGTCGAGTGCCCGTATCCGTTCGGACCGAGTGGTGCGAAGGGTGTCGGCGAGATTCCGATGGACGGCCCGGCCGCGGCGGTCGCGAATGCCGTCGAGGACGCGCTCGGCGTTCCGTTCGACGCGCTGCCGCTGTCGCCGGAGACGGTGCGGTTGGCGTGGAGTCGATCGTGAGGCTCGAGGTCAACGGCGTCGCGTACAACGTCGAGGTCTCGCCGTGGAAGCGCCTGCTCGACGTGCTGCGCGAGGACTTGCGGTTAACCGGCACCAAAGAAGGTTGCGGCGAGGGCGAGTGCGGCGCGTGCACGGTGATGCTCGACGGCGAGGTCGTCAACTCGTGCC
>JBDUAS010000562.1:0-2463 GCA_040004535.1 Deltaproteobacteria bacterium | reverse complement strand
TCGGGAACTGACTGGCCGGTGGTCACCCAAGTGATAGGTAGCGAAAGTCGTGCCGGAGCCCGCGCGAGCTCCGGTGCGTCGTCAACTTCGTCGAGCTTCGTGAACAGCAGGCGCGTCGGGTTGAGCGAGCAGTAGCGATTCGCGAGATCTTCGATAACTGTCGCGGTGCTAGCCGCTGCGACGACGAGATGCGTCTCGATCTGGGGGATCCGCGCGACCGCAGTCGCGAGCTCCTTGATCGCACCTACATCGCGCGGCGACCGGCCGGCGGTGTCGATCAGCGTCAAATCATCCTCGTCGTCGATCAGCCGCGTCAAATCTCCCGGCGTCTCGCACACGCGGAGCGGTACGCCGATGAGATCGGCGAACGTCCGGATCTGGTCGATGCCGCCGACGCGGTAGTTGTCGAGCGTGATGAGCGAGACGCGCTTGCCTTCGATGAGTGCGGCGCGCGCGGCGAGCTTCGCGATGGTGGTGGTCTTGCCTACACCCGTCGGTCCGACGAGCATGATCGCGCGAGCGGTGCTCGGCGCGGTGAGCGATGCGAGCAGCGGCGCTTGCGTGGTGGCGCGCGTGCGACCCGCTGGAGCAGCTGGGGCGGCCTGCGGCGCCGTCAGCTTCTCTTCGATGAGCTTGCGGAGCGCGGCAACCTCGTTGCGAATCTCGTTGGTGCCGCGGCTGTCGGCGCTCGCGGCGCGAACCAGCGCGCGAAGGGACTTGAGCTCGCCACGCAGCGGGCTGAGCGCCTTCTCGATCTCGAGCTCGGCGCTTAGCGACGGAGCTGCGGGTGCGGTGGAGCTGTGGGCCGTGTACGAGCTCAGGCCGCGGCTCGGACCGCTGCGATCGTCGTCGGAATCGTCGTCGATCGCCGCGGAAATCTCGCAGGCCGTGCCGAGCAGGCCGCGCCGGATCTGGCGGGTCGAGACGATGACCGCCTGGTCGCCGAGCTCGGCTTTCACCTTCGCGACTGCCTCGCGCATGTTGCTGCCTTCGAACTTCATGATCTTCATGCGGCCTCTTGAGCGGAGATGACTCCGCGGGTAACGAACGGAACGGTCGGGTCGACTTCGCGGTAGCTAAGAACGGTGAGCCCGGGCGCGTGGCGCTGGGCGATGCCTGCGACGGTGCGGCGGAGGTCGGGTGCGACGACGAGCAGCGGCGGCTCGTCGCGCATCGCGAGGTCCTTCGCGCGGCTCGCGAGGTCTTCGGTGAGCTTCGTGAGAGAGCGGGTGTGCTTGACGCCGCCTTCGCGCAGCATCTGCTCGACGCGGGGGTCGAGGACGAGCGGGCGGAGCGCGCCGTCGGCGGCGAGCTGGCCGCGGGTCAGGCGGCGGGCGAGGCGCTGGCGGACCATCTCGACGAGGTCGTCGGCGTTCTTGGTCGCCGGTGCGTGGTCGGCGAGCGCCTCGAGGATCGTGCGGAGGTCGCGAATCGAGACGCCCTCGGCGAGCAGCTTGCGGAGCACCTGGATCACGGTGCCGATCGGCAGCAGCGTCGGGATCAGCTCCTCGACGACCTTGGCGTTCTGCTTGCCGGCGACGTCGAGCAGGTCCTGGAGCTCGCGGCGGCCGAGCAGGTCGTGCGCGTTGCGGCGGATGAGCTCGGTGAGGTGAGTCGCGATGACAGCTGCGGAATCGACGACGGTGCAACCCGCGGCCTCGGCGCGTGCGCGCTCCGACGGTTGGAGCCACTTCGCGGGCAGGCCGAAGGTAGGTTCGACAGTCACTTCGCCGGGCAGCGCCCGCGTCGCGGTGCCGCTCGGGTCGATCGCGAGGACGCGATGGACGAACACCTCGGACTCGGCGATCGTGACGCCGGAGAGCAGCACGCGATACGCGCCCGGGCGCATGCGGAGGTCGTCGCGGATGTGGACGGCCGGCACGATGATGCCGAGCTCGCCGGCGAGCTGCTTGCGGAGGGTAGCGATCCGCTTGAGGAGGTCGCCGCCGCGGGTCGCGTCGACCATGTTCAGGAGGTCGAGACCGACCTCGAGCGACAGCATCTCGACGGGCAGGGCGGCTTCGATCTCGCCGCGCTGCGATTTCTCATCAGGGGTCCGTCCGGGCTCGGCGGCGTTGGCGAGCGGTCGCGTGGGGTCGGCAGCATCAGGGGTGGCTGCCAAATCCTTCGCACGCGACGACGCCCAGGCGGCAACGCCACCGAGCCCGAGGAACAGGAGGTGCGGCATCCCGGGCAAGAGCCCGATCATGCCGAGGAGCGCGCCGGTGATGATCAGCGGACGCTTGCGCGCGAACATCTGACCCGACAGCGCTTGGCCGAGCTGCGCGTCGTCGCCACGGGTCGCGAGCAGCGCGGAACCGGTCGACACGAGCAGCGCGGGAATCTGAGCGACGAGGCCATCACCGATCGACAGCACCGTGTAGGTCTGCGCCGCGTGGCCGAACGACATGCCCTTCTGGGCGACGCCGATGATGATGCCGGCGACGATGTTGACGGCGAGGA
>JBDUAS010000302.1:0-8233 GCA_040004535.1 Deltaproteobacteria bacterium | reverse complement strand
GCTCGTCGAGCTGCTCGCCGCGTTCCGCCGCGACACCGCGTTTCCCGGCAAGGCGATCGCGTTCGTCGATTACTGCTCGCTGCACAAGAGGACCGAGCTGTCGCTCGCCGAGCTGACTCCCGCATTCGCGAGCTGGTCCGGCTTGCCCGTCGACTTGCTCGCGCCGGAGCGCGCCCTCGATACGGCGGCGATCGCGAAGCAGCTCGAGAAGGGCGTGATCGGCCAGGATCACGCGTGCGCGATCGCGGGTCGCGTGATCGCGCGCTGGAAGGCCGGCCTCGACGATCCGCAACGCCCCGTCGGTGCACTGCTGTTCGCGGGCCCGACCGGGGTCGGCAAGACCGAGCTCGCGAAGCAGCTCGCGCGTTACTTGTTCGGCGACGCCGAGCGGCTCGTCCGCATCGACATGAGCGAGATCACGACGGGTGCCGCGATCGCCCGTCTGATCACGCCGTCGCCCGCGGGGACGTCGCTTGCAGATCGGATCCGTCGCCAGCCGCTGTCGGTCGTGTTGTTCGACGAGATCGAGAAAGCGGCGGACGCCGCGTTCGACCTCTTGCTCGGAGTGCTCGGCGAAGGTCGCTTGACCGACGCGTTCGGTCGGCTCGTCGACTTCCGGATGTCGTTGATCGTGATGACGACGAACCTCGGCGCCGCCGATCCGCGTCCCGCTGGGTTCTCGTCGGATCCCGACTCGCCGCCCGATCCGTCGAGCGCGATCAAGAACTTCTTCCGGCCGGAGCTGCTCGGCCGCCTCGATGCCGTGATTCCGTTCCGCCCGCTCCCGCCGCCCGCGCTCGAAGCGATCGTCGAGCTCGAGCTGCGCAAGCTGCGCGAGCGGCCTGGCTTCATCGCGCGCAACCTCCGCCTCCAATTGTCACCGCGTGCACGCTCGCGTCTCGCCGAGCTCGGCCACGATGCGAAGCTCGGCGCGCGTCCGTTGCGTCGTACGATCGAGGATCTGATCGTGGCCCCGCTTGCGGAACGCATGGCGAGCGATCCAGCCTGGCGAGATGTCACCGTGCGGATCGGAGTGTCCGGTGAGCCAAGTGACATCGTGGTCTGAACCGTACGTCCGATCTCAGTTTTCCCCGTAACCACGCGAATTTACGTATTGATATAAGCGTAAGACGCACGACCAACGCACATAAATTATTGAGCGTTGCTACAATTTGTCGGTGACCGATCCCAAGCGCGTGCTGTGGTATTTGCGCAAGGTTCCGCTGCTCGCCGATCTTGGTCCGGATGCGATCGCTCGCATGTCCGAACGAGTCGAGCTGCGCGAAGCGCGTCGTCGCGACGTGATCTATCTGCCGGGTGACCCGGGGCGCTCGCTGTTCCTCGTCCACGGTGGCCGCATCAAGGTCTCGAAGGTGACGCGCGACGGCAAGTCGCTGACGCTCGCCTATCACGGGCCCGGCGAATTGTTCGGAGATAGCTGCCTGCTCGACGGCGGGCCGCGCACCGAGATGGCCGAGGCTGTCGAGAACGCTCTGCTCTCCGAGATCGATCGGATCCACTACGAAGAGCTCATGCACTCGCATCCGCAGCTCGGTCTCGCGATGACACGCCTCATGATCGTGCGCCGCCGAGAGCTCGAGAACAAAGTCGAAGCGCTCGTGTTCCGCGATGTGTCGAGCAAGCTCGCCGAGCTGCTCGTCAAGCTCGCCGCGGAGTATGGCGTCGACGACGCGCGCGGCACGCTCGTCGCGCTCAAGATCACGCACCAGGAGCTCGCGAACTTGATCGGGTCGACGCGCGAGACCGTGTCGCTCACGCTGTCGCAATTCAAGCGACGCCGGCTGATCTCGACCGAGGGCCGCAAGGTGATCATCAGCGACAGCGAAGCGCTGCGCGCGCTGTACTAGCCGGCCTCGACGATCTTCTTGATCGACTGGAGCACGCCCGTCCAGTTCTGCTTCGACTGCTCGACGCCCTTCTCCGAGTCGATGTTGTCCTGGTCGACGCTGAGCACCGTCTCGCCCTGCTTCGGCTCGAGCTGCCACGTGACGAGCGCGTAGTTCTCCGGCACATCGGGCTTTCCCGACATCGAGCTGAAGTGCGTCGCGGAGAGCACCTTGCCGGGCTCGATCTTCTTGATCGTGCCTTTCTCCTCGTACTTCTTGCCCTGTATCTCACCGGTGTAGGTCAGCGGGCTGCCGACCTTCCAGTCCGTGTGGACATCGGCACCGAACATGAACTGTTTGATCATCTCCGGCGTGGTCAGCGCTGCCCACACACGGTCGGGAGACGCCGCGATCGAGATCTGGGTATGTGCGATGTGCTTCGTCATATGTAAAAGGTAACGCTCCGTCGCGCACGGCTCCAGCACCGCACCATGTGCGAATTCGGGACAATACCCGCCGGGCGCGCCCGCGAACGTCATCCGCGAATCAACGTGCGTCGAGCATGTCGAACGCGAGTGCGAGTGCGCGCTGCATCGAGATCGCGCGCGCGATGCCTTTACCGGCGATGTCGTAGGCGGTGCCGTGATCCGGCGACGTCCGGATGATCGGCAACCCGAGCGTGACGTTCACCGATTCGTCGAAGTCGATCAGCTTGACCGGGATGAGGCCCTGGTCGTGGTACATCGCGACCAGCGCGTCGTAGCGGCCGTGCAACAGATCGCGAAACGCGGCGTCGGGGACGAGCGGTCCCGACAGCACGGCGTTGCCACAAGGCTCGACCAGCGCGGGCGCGATGATGTCGGCGTCCTCGTCGCCGAGCAGACCATCCTCGCCCGCGTGCGGGTTGAGCCCGACGACGCCGATCCGTGGCGCGGATAACCGGAAGTCACCGACGAGCGAGTCCGCGACGAGCTCGATCACGCGGCGCACCCGATCGGTCGTGAGCTCGAGCACGACCTCGACGAGAGGCCGGTGCACGGTCGCGAGCGCGATCTTGAGCTTCGGGCCGACAAAAAACATCGCGACATCGGTGGCGCCGAGCCGGTCGGCGAGCATCTCGGTGTGGCCGAGGTACTGGAAGCCGCCGCGTCGTGCCCACGTCTTCGAGATCGGAGCGGTGACGAGCGCCGCGTGCTCGCCGCGCCTGGCTGCATCGACCGCCGCGCGGAGATAGCCGACCTGGGCGACGCCGCAAGCCTCGTCGGGTTTGCCCGGCGTCGCGTGGTCGCCTTCGCCCGACCCGAGGATCTTCACATCGGGGAGCGCTAGGCCGAGGCGATACGCGGCGGCTTCGAGCGGCACGCGATCACCGTAGACGATGCAGCGCGCCAGGCGATCCGAGGTGGTTGCCGCGAGCGTCGCCACCACGATCTCCGGGCCGATTCCAGCCGGATCGCCCAGTGTGATGCCGATCGACGGCGTGACGCCCTTCACGTCCTCAGGCTACCACTTGCTCGAATCCTAGGTTCGTCCATCCTTGTAGCTATGAGGGTGCTCGCGGTTATCCTGCTCGTCGGCGCGCTCGCCGGTTGTGCCGGTGCCGAGGCGATGACGTTGCCGCCCCAACCCGCCGCGCCGACCGCAGGCAGCGCCGAGGCGGCCCACGAGCTGGGTCTGATCCCCGGCGAATCGATGGCGTTCGCCGTCCACCTCGGCGGCGTGCTCGGCGGCGAAGCGCAGCTCGCGGTCGGTGAGATCGGGGAGCTCGACGGCCACCGTGCGATCGTCGTCAAGTCGCGCGCCGCAACCGCCGGTGTGGTGAAGTTGCTGCGCAACTTCGTCGATGAAGCGACGACGACGATCGATGCCGAGACCGGCCGTCCGCTGCTCCTCGACACCAGCGTGACGATGAACGACAAGACGACGACTGCGAACGCGAAGTTCACCGGCTCGGCCGCGACCGTCACGTACACCAAGACCGACGACCCGAAGCCGCACACCTATCACGTCGACTTCGGCAAGGTCACGGTCCACGACTCGCACTCCGCGATGGCACAGATGCGCGGCTGGCGCGCGGCCGCGGGCTCGACGATGCAGGTCTACGTCGTCGGCGGGCGCCGGATGTGGCGCATCGACATGACGTTCGTCGGCAACGAGACCGTCGGGTCGGCGCTCGGCAATCGCAAGACCGTGCACCTGCGCGGCGCCGCGTTTCGCGCGAAGCCGAACCTCCAGATCGAGGCCGGCAACGCGACGCGGACGTTTGACGTGTGGATCTCCGACGACGCCGACCGCGTGCCGATCAAGATGACCGCACATACCGAGCTCGGCGATGTCGCGATGGACCTGACCGAGTACAACCGGCCGTAGAGCTACTGCTTCTTCGCGCTTCGCTCGGAGGTATCTTCCGAGTCGATCGATCCCGAGACGAGGTGCGTGTCATCCGCCGTGATCGCCCGCCCCGGGGTCACGATCATGATCTCCGGTGACGAGCCCTCGCTGCTCGACTCGTTCATCGGCTCTTCGACCTCGAGCTCGACGAACCGCTCGATCGAGATCTCCGGCTCGCTCTGATCGCCGATCGCGCGCGTCTTGATCCCCGCGATCTGCGACGGCCCCTTTTCGAGCGTCGGCGGCTCCTCCGCCTCCATCAGGACCTCGCTCTCCTCCATGATCGGAGCCGGGAGCGGCAGCTTCGCGAGGCGCGCGGGCTGCCGCATGCCATCGGGACCCTCGAGCCGCTTCACCGGCTCGCGCGACAGCCCGTCGAACGCTTCGTCGAGCTGATCGTTGGCGAGACTGGCTTCGCTCTGCGGCACGATCAGGCGCTCCCCGGGAGAGGCACCGCGCGCGGGCGCGAGCCGCGGCGCCACCGCCGGACCGTTCTTGGTATCGGTGCGCGGCATCACGACCGGAATCGCATCGCTGTCTTCGGGCACGGTGCTCGCGCGATCCTGTGGCGGGCGATCGTCGATCACGGTAGACGCGCGATTCGCCGCCGCCGTCGCCGCGGTCGCCACGACCCCGGGCAGCGTGTCGCGCGTCGGGGGCGGAATCGTCGCGGCGGTGCCGATGCCGACCATGCCCATCGGCGCGGTCGGTCGCCCCGCCGGAGGTGTCGGCGACTTGCCCAACCTCGGCGACGTCGGCTTCGGCACCGACGGCACGACGGCCGCCATGCTCGGCGGATGCGACGCCTCGGCTTTGCGTTCCGGCTTGCGCGGTGCACCGACGGCACGCATGTTCGGATCGGTCGGCGCGCTCTCGAGTCCCTCTTTGGCCTCGCCGATCACGAGGCGCGGGGCCACCGATGGCGGCCGCGAACGCCGCGTCGCGATCTCGGCGGCGAGCGCCGCGAGCAACACCTCACCGAGCTCCGCATCGTCCTCGCAGACCTCGTGGAAGTCATCGCAGCGCAGTGCGAGCGCGCGGACGTCACTCGCGGCGATCGCGAGGCCGTCCTTGTCGGGCAGCTGCGCTTCCTCGAGCAACGCTTCCGGATAGAGCAGCGAGCCCGGACCGCGCAGCACGCCGTCCTGCTCGACCTCGCCGTCGACGATGATCCACGCGACGCGATCGCCGAGCGTCTGGGCCGGCACCTTCGCGTCCTGCGCGTGATCGCGCGGCAACGCGATCCGCAGCGCGCGCAACCGGCCCTGCGGCGTGACCTTCGCCCACAGCGGGCACGCGTTGATCGCCTTGTTCTCGCGGTGCAACTGCTCCGCGGGCCGCGCCGTCTCGCCGGCCTCGAGCACGCGGACGACCAGTGCCGTCGCGTTGTCGCCGCCGCCGCGTTGCAGTGCGAGCTCGACCAGCCGCTGCGCCGCGCGCGCCGGCGATGGCTGCGCCGTCAGGACCTCGCCGATCTCCGCCTCCTGCACGTACTCGGTGATGCCGTCGCTGCATAGCAAGAACCGATCGCCGTCTGCGAGCGGCACGATGAACGTCGCCGCTTTGCACTCGGTGCCGATGCCGAGCGCGTTCGTCAGCATGCTCTTGAACCGCGAGCCTTCGTTCGACGTGTCGACATCGACACCGGCGGCCAACAGGCGCGCGAGCAGCGTGTGGTCCTCGGTCAGCTGCATCGCGATGCCGTCGCGCACCATGTACGCGCGCGAGTCACCGCACTGAGCGAATACGATGTCGCCGCCGACGACGAGCGCGCCGATGATCGTCGTGCCCATCCCGCCTTTGGTGCGGTCGCGCGTGGCCTCCGCCATGATCGCGTCGTGCGCTGCGATCACGCCGTGATTGACAGTCGCGAGCATCGCCTTGCGCGCCTCGATGGTGCCCTGCTCGAGCCACGTGTCGATCGCCCGGAGCGTTTCGTCGCTGCTCCAGTGATCGCGCACCACCTTGACCGCGATCCCACTCGCGACCTCGCCGGCGGCGTGGCCGCCCATGCCGTCGCACACGGCGAAGATGCCCAGATCAGGGTCGATAAAATGCGCGTCTTCGTTGTGCTCGCGGACCTTGCCCACGCTGGTCTCGGCGGCTCCGACGATCGACGCACGACCCACGGATCCAGGATACACGTGGTTCGCGCAGCGTGTTTGCTAGCCGCGCATCTTGTAACCGACGTTGCGAACCGTTTCGATGAGCTCGCCCGCGGCGCCTAGCTTCGACCGCACGCGTCGTACGTGGATGTCGACGGTGCGAGTTCCACCCGCATACTGATAGCCCCACGCGCGCTCGAGCAACGCTTGGCGCGTGAACACCCGGCCGCGATGCTGCGCGAGGTAGCGGAGCAGCTCGAACTCTTGATGCGTGAGATCGATCCGGTGCCCGCCGATCTTCGCTTCGTAGCCGGCGATGTCGATCACGAGGTCGTCGACCTTGATCACTTCATCGGAGCCGAACGTCGCTGCCCGCCAATCGAGCTGGCGCACGCGCCCGTACAGCTCCGCCGGCACGAGCGGCATCAGCACGAAGTCGTCGTAGCCGATCGAGAAGTCGAGCGCCGGTAACCGGCCGACCGTGACCGCGACGAGGATGGGCGTCTCGATCAGCGGTCCGTGATCGCGGAGGCGCTGGATGGCCTTGTGTGCGCGCGCGAGCTCGTCGCCGGCTTCGACCACGACGCACACGGGGGGGGCGAGCGTCAGCTGGGCCTCGTCGAGTCCGCCGAGATCGAAGCGTCCCACCGACACTCTCCCACCGAGCTCGGTCAGCAACGTGACGACCGACCCTGGTTCACGGGCCGCCCGCTCCGGATCCGCACAGATGACGACCACACGCATCTCTCACCTGAGTGATCCCTGGGGATGGAATGCCGCGTCAAGTCGGCCATGAACTGTTTGGTCGCCTACCGGCGTTTGCCCGCCGGAACCTGGTTTCCGGCTATTGCCCCTCCCTCGGAACATGTAAGAATTGAGACCGGATGGAAGAGTTCCACTGTTCGTTCTGTGGAAAGCAGCGCCGAGAGGTTCGCAAGCTCATCTCGGGTCCGCGCGTCTTCATCTGCGACCAATGCGTCACCCTATGTAACGACATCCTCGCCAAAGAGGAGGCGTCGGAGCGCCCGAAGTACCCGCCACCACGAGCGATTGTCGACGAGCTCGACCGCTACGTCGTGGGCCAGAACGCGGCCAAGCGGGCGCTCTCTGTCGCGGTCTACAACCACTACAAGCGGATCGGGCTGCGCGGCAAGCAGAGCGATGTCGAGCTCCAGAAGGGCAACATCCTCCTGATCGGGCCGACCGGCTCCGGCAAGACCCTGCTCGCCCAGACGCTCGCGAAGAAGCTCGACGTGCCGTTCGCGATCGCGGACGCGACGACCCTCACCGAGGCCGGCTACGTCGGCGAGGACGTCGAGAGCGTCGTCAAGGCGCTGTTCCGCGCCGCCGGTGGCGATGTCGAGAAGACCGCGCGCGGCATCATCTGCATCGACGAGATCGACAAGATCGCACGCAAGGGCGGCACGCCGTCCCCGACGCGCGACGTCTCCGGCGAAGGCGTCCAGCAAGCGCTGCTCAAGATCCTCGAGGGCAAGACCGCGACGATCACGCCCGATGGCGCGCGCAATCGGCCCCAGCAAGAGCTCATCCAGATCGATACGACGGACATCCTGTTCATCTGCTGCGGTGCCTTCAACGGGCTCGAGGACATCGTCCGCCGCCGCACCGGTCAGCGCGGCCTCGGCTTCGGCGCCGAGGTCTCGACCGCCGAGGACGACAAGGACGCGCTGCGCCGCCAGGCCGGCACCGAGGACTTGATCAAGTTCGGCATGATCCCCGAGTTCATGGGCCGCTTGCCCGTGATCGTGTCGTGCGACGCGCTCGATGTCGACGCGTTGACCGAGGTGCTGTGGAAGCCAAAGAACGCGCTCGCGAAGCAGTATCACCGGCTGTTCGAGCTCGAGGGCGTCAAGCTCAACTTCCGCCCCG
>JBDUAS010000301.1:0-8243 GCA_040004535.1 Deltaproteobacteria bacterium | reverse complement strand
CGTGCTCGCGCACGACCTCGGAGACCCGCTCGGCGCGCGCGACGTGCTCGGTGATGCCGGCCCAATCGAGCAGCTGCGGTGGGTCCGGCTCGGGCGGCACGACGAACGCCGGCGTGAAGTGCGACTCGTAGGTCGCGCCGTCGGCGGTGAGGGCGTTGCGAGCCGACGCGATCTCGTCGGCAGACAGCCAGCTGATCCGCATGGGCCTAGGTTATCACGCTCGCTACTTCTTCTTCGGCGGCGTCTTGCCGCCGCCCTTCTTCGCATCCTTGCAGCCGCCGATCGCCTGACACTCCTCGGTCACGCGCTTCTCGCCGTCGGCGTCCTTTCCCTTCTTGAGCTCGAGATATTTCTGGAACGCGAGGATGGCCTTGTCGTTCTCGTGGTTCTCCTTGTACATGAACGCGAGATCGAACCAACCGTCGGCGTTGCCCGGATCGAGCGCGGTCGCCTTCTCGTACTCGGGGATTGCCTTGTCGGGATCCTGCTTGCGGCGATACGCGACGCCGAGATCGAAGTGATACGTCGCGTCGTTACCGTTGAGCGCGATCGCCTTCTGGAACGCCGCGATCGCGTCGTCGTCGCGCTTCGCGTAGCGGTACGCGACACCGAGGTTGTGCTCCCAGTCGGCGTTGTCGGGCTTGAGCTTGACCGCGATCTCGAGGTTCGTGATCGCGCCGTTGTAGTCGTTCTTCTTGCGCATCACGGTGCCGAGGTACGCGCGGACCTCCGCGTCCTTCGGGTTCAGCTTGCACGCGGTGGTCAGCGCCGCGAGCGCCCGATCCAGCTTGCCCGTGTTCGCGTACGCGGTCCCGAGGTTCGTCCACAGCACGGCGTCCTTCGTGATGATCTGGGTCGCGTGCTCGTACGCGTCGATCGACTTGTCGAGGTCCTTCTTCTGCTTGTACAGGCTACCGAGCGAGGCCCACGCCATCCCGTGCTTCGGGTTGGCGGCGACGGCGTCCTGCATCGCCTTGATCGCCTCGTCGGTCTTGCCTTCGGTCTTGTAGGCGAGGCCTTCCTTGTACGAGGCGTCGGCACTCTTGTCCGCGAGCGCGGGGACCGAGAACAGGAGACCGACAGCCAGTGCGAAGCGGGCAACCATGCGCATGCCCGAAATCGTATCAGCAGTGGCTACGCTTCGCCCACTTCGACGAGCGCTTCGCCACTCGCAGCCACATCCCGCGACAAGTCCGACAGTTGCTGACCGAGATCGGGATGCGTTGCACCGCTGGAGGCCGCACGCGCCGAGGCGAGGCCGCCGGCCGCGAGCTGGAACTTCTCGAGCGCCGCGACATGGTTGTGCAGCCGCGCGACGAGGCGCTCGTGGTTCTGGCGGATCCGCTCGCGATACTTCGCCTGATCCGAGAGAGCCGCGCGCGCCGACTGGTACTGCGCCTTCACCTCGTCGTCGGTCGCAGCCGCGATCCGCGCGTCGAGGTCTTCCATCCGGCGGCCGAGCTGCTCGTCGTTCGCCCCTAGCGGCAGGGCGTCGGTGCTCTTCGCCGCGACCTCGAGCGTCTTCAGTACGCCATCGCGAACGAGCGTGAGGTTCGGATCGGTGTCGCCGAGCTTGGTCTTGACGTCGCCCCAGATCGCGAGCGTGCGGTCGCACAGCGCGCGGACCTCGCTGTCGAGCCGCGGAGGGAGCGCCGCGAGGGCGGTTCGGACCGGGTCGAACGCGATCCCGAGGTGGCGCGGCAGCATCGCGACGACCGCGACGATGCCCATCGCCGCGGCGCTTCCACCGTCGGTGAGCGACGCCGGCCAGTGCGCGGTCGCACGCGCGTGATCGAAGCGGAGCGCGGTCCACATCGCGAGCAGCGTCACCGTCGCGCCGAGCATCACGGTCATCGCGCCGCGCATGCCGCGCGCACCGGGTACCGAGCAGCCGAGCGCGAGGATGCCGGCACTCAGCGCGAACGCCGGCCAGCTCGCGGTCATCACCAGCAGCGGCAGGCTCGCGAGCGCGGCGGCGATCAACCGCCACACCGGCTTGCCGTAGCCAAGCGCGGCGCCGACGGCGATGCCGAAGATGCCGCCGAGGAGCGGCGCGAACGGCGTCAGCGGATGGAGCACGATCCCGAGGAGCGCGGAGCTCACGGTCATACCGATGGCTGCGCGATGAAACGACGCGTGATCGCCGAACCGAATGTCCATGAAGCCTAGAAACGCGCGAAATCATCGTCGGATCTAGCCCGCCGAAACGAACGAAGCCCTCGGATTTACGAGGGCTTTTTGCATCCAAGGAACGAGACGCGGGTCTTGTCGCGCTAGTACCGGCTGTGATCGAACGCCTCGAAGTGGAAGCCGACGCCGAGGCCGAACGTGACTTCATCGCGACGTGCGAGATCGGTCCCGGCCAGCGCACCGACCGTCAGGTGCGGCGAGAGCCAGAGGTCGAGCCGACCACGCGCTTCGAACACCCCCGCGCTGTTCGTGTACGTGCTCATCGGAGAATCGTCGCCCGTGATCGTCGCGTAGCGCATACCACCCGCGAGCTCGACACCGCCGGAGAACGAGCCCGCCATCATGCGCAGCCCAGCGACGAGCTTTGCTGCAGCGAGCGTCCCCGAGTTGCGCGTCGACAACGACATGCCGGTGCCCGACGAGCCTTCGCCGCGCGCTGCACTGCCGACCGCCACCGGCTGGTTCGCGTCGAACGAACCGATATCGATCTCGGCGCCGAGATAGAAGCCGTTCTTGATCGTGGTCTGCGGCGCAAACCGAATGTACTGGCCGCGATACGTCTGACCGTCGCCCGGATCGATGCGCGTCGCCGAGACGCCGAAGTCGAGCCACATGCCGCTCGTCGATGGAGGTGCCGCCGGAGCGATCACGATCGCCTCCGAAGGTTGCGCGGAAGCGACGCCGGCGGCAGCGACGACGAAGAGCATCGCGAGCGAGTTGCGCATGACCGAGATAGTAGGCGCTCGTCGGAAAAACCGCACGGACGATCCTGTGGAGCGCCGGGAGCGTATCGCCGAAAAACGAAAGGGCCCGTGATGACACGGGCCCTACGAGTCTTGCTGGGGACTCTTAGAACGTCAGGCGGACGCCGAACCGGAAGCTACGCGGGTTCTGGAGATACGACGTCGTGTGCCCGAAGTTCGGGTTGAGCGCCGGCGTGGCCGCGGTCTCTTTGCCCGACGTGGCGTCGATCGTCTTGACGTGCTTGAGGTCGTTCATGTCACCGCCGACGATCGGGTTTGCCGACTCCTCGGTGTAGGTCTCGTCGGTCGAGTCTTCCTGCTGCGCGTCGGTGAGGTTGAAGATGTCACCGAAGACCTCGAGGACCGTCGTCTTGTTCAGGCGGCGACCGTAGCTGATGTGAATGTCAGCCTGGCCGGTCGTCGGCGACCGCGCGGCAGAGCCGCGCGGCAGCAGGTACGACTCGCCCGGGCCGTAGGTCGCATCGGCACCGAGCACGTTGTGCGGGATACCCGACTGCGCACGGACGCTGCCACCGAGCGTGACGAGGCCGGCTTCCTTCAGGTCGAACCGGTAGAAACCGTCGACCTTGAGGTTGTGCGGCCGATCGAGGCCCATCGGACCGTAGCGGTTCGCGAGGAGACCCGGGAGATCGTACTCCGACGTGATGTTCGGGTCGAGCTGACCGGTCTCCGTCGAGAACAGACCCGGGAAGTTACCCTGCTCCTTCGAGTACGTGTACGACGCGAGGATCAGCGAGTTCTTCGTCGGACGCTGGGTCACCGTGAACGCGAGGGAGTCGTAGTTGCGGTTCGGCTTGTCGAAGAACTTCGTGCGATACATCGCGTTCGCGCGGAGGAAGTCGAGGTCGCCTTGCGCCTTGACCTTCGGGTCCGACGACATCTGCTCGGTCTTCGCGTGCGCGAGGAGCGTGTCCGCCTCGCTGTCGAAGTTCGCGCCCGGGTTCGTGATGCCGTAGTCCGGCGAGCCCGCGAGGAAGACGTCCTCGACGACGTTCGGGAGCGTCTTGTGGGTGTAGGTGAGGCCGACCTTGACGTCCGGCAGCACCTCGTACTCCGTACCGAGGATGATCTCGTCCGAGTACTGGCCCGTGAGACCCGGCGTGACGAACTCCGAGCCACCGCCGAGGATCGCGACCTGCGAGAAGTCGGTGCACTTGACCAGCGTTGCACCGAGATCGCCCGGCACGCTGCCGTGGTCCACGTTGCAGTTCGGATCGTAGCCCGGCTGGCCCATCGTGAGGTGCTTCGCGTTGTAGTTCGCGACGTTGTCGATCTCGCCGCCGAGCGAGCGGACGTTCAAGTCCATCGGGATGTTCTCGTAGAACCGGCCCCAGTGAGCGAAGATCTTCGCCTTGCCTTCCTGGGTCGGATCCCACACGAAGCCGATGCGCGGCGCCCAGTTGTTCAGCGTGAAGCCGGTCGCACCGATCGTTTCACCCTCGGGCGAGACCGTGCCCTGGAGCTGGGTCGCGATGCCGGCCGCCTGTTGCTCGTAGCGAAGGCCCGCATTGATCGTGAAGTTCGGGACGATCTGCCAGGAGTCCTGGAGATAGGCACCGATGCTGCGGTCCGAGGTGTCCGCGTTCTGCGAGTTCGACGCCTTGCAGAGTGCGCGACCGCTCGAGCACAGCGTCTCGCCCTGCATCAGCGTGACCGTGCTCGGGTCCGCGATCTCGGCGTCGGTCAGGTTGCGCTCGATCTGATAGTAGCCGTTGAGGCGCCAGGTGCCCGTGGAGGAGCGGCGCCAGTAACCGTTGCCGGGTCCCTCGTAGATGGCGCTCTGGTTGTAGACCGAACCTTCGTAGTCCACGCCGCCCTTGAACACGTGGTAGCCGGCGAGCTTCACGCGTTGCGTGATCGACAGCGAAGCGGTGGCGCGATCGTTCGTGGTCTTCGCGATCTGGCCGACGCCGGACTCGCTGTAGCCCAGCACCGGGCAGTTCTGGATCTTCGGGTAGAGATCGCCGGGACCGTCGGAGCACTTCGACGAGATCTGCGATCCCTCGAGGTCCTGGAAGTCGTTCAGCGAGCGGATGTAGTTGTAGTACACGAACGACTCGTGACCGATCGGGGTCGCCGATGCCGCGTCACTCGTCGCGTGGTGGTAGCCCGCGACGGCGTCGATCTGGGTCTTGCCGCCGTTGAGCTTCGATGTCCACTTCGCGGAGACGTCTTCCGCACCGCCGCTGGTGGTGATCGCGTTGTCCGGTAGCGAGAACGGTCCAAAGCGGCTGGTCGTCAGCGGTCTAGTGGCGTTGTTCGGGTTACCGAACAAGCTGACCTGGAACTGGTTGTTCTGATCGATCGCCCCGTTCACCTTCGCGGTGAAGTAGTACGTCTTGAGGTTTCCGTTCGTCACGGAGCGCGAGACTTCCTGGTGCTTCGTCAGACCGGTCACCGGATCTTTGTCCGGCACGCCGTCCTGGTTCTCGTCGACCTGGTTCTGGACGATACGCGTCGCGGTCGAGTCGGCCACCGACGGGTCGAAGCCGAGGTGGAACCAGAGCTTGTCCTTGATGATCGGACCGCCGAGCTCGAAGCCGGCATCCCAGGCGTTGCCCACGTCGGCCTTCGTGTCGATCGATCCACCCTCGGTCGGGACGACCTTCGCGGCCGCGGTGAACGACACCGGGCTGAAGTTGCCGAACACCGAGCCGTGGAACTCGTTCGAGCCCTGCTTGGTGACGACGTTCACGATACCGCCGGTCGCGCGGCCGTACTCGGCGTTGTAGCCGCCGGTGATGACCTCGGTCTCGGAGATGAACTCGTTCGGCAGGTTCGACGACAGCCGGCCGTACGCCGTATCCGTCGTGTTGATGCCTTCGATCACGTACGTGTTCTCGACGGAGGTCGTGCCACCGAACGAGACACCGTACTGGTCACCCTGCGAGCCCGCCGACGCGCCCATGGCCGCGCCGAACGTGCGGCCCGTCGGGACGTTGCGGGTGTAATCGTCGGTGATCGTGATGCCCGTCTTCGTCGAGCCTTGGTCGACGATCGGCGCGCTGCCGGCGATGTTGATGACCTCGCCTTTCGGCTTGCCGGCCGTATCCGACGAGTTGACGCTGATGTTGATGACGGCTTCCTTGCCGACCTGGACGAGCACGTTACCGCGGGCGTACGTGCTGTCGTTATAATAGACGGTCAGGGTGTACATACCTGCCGGCAACGACGTGAGGAAGTACTGGCCGTTCTCGTCGGTGATCACGACCTGCTCGCCCTGAAGGGCGGGCGAGGTCGCGACGACGGTCGCGCCAACGGCGTTCTCGTTTGTACCCTTGTCTTTGACGACGCCGCGAAGCTGGCCGACAGAGCTAGCCTGCGCGTAAGAAACCTCGGTATCGACGAGCGTCCCCGCCCCGAAGGCGAGAACCGCTGCCATGAACGTATGTAGCTTTTTCATGGTCGTCCCTTTCTAGAGGCAAGTGTGCGGGGGTGGAGGAGCCGCGTTCGGCTTCACGGTGATGTGAATGACGAGGTCCGCGGCTGGCGAGAACGAGTTACCGAGCTTGTCCTTCAACACGGCCGAGCTCTTCAGCGTGAACGTGTAGGCGCCAGGCGGCCACGGTGCCGCCGCATTGGCCGCGTCGACGGGGTCGAGCTCGAGCTGCTCGTAAGAGCCCGCACCGACCGCGCCGAGGTTCGTCGCCGCGAGCGTGACTCCGGTGCCGAGCGACGGCGTGATCGTGTAATCCGTCGAATCGAAAGACGCCGGATCGATCTCCTGGTTGAACGTCAGCAGGATGCCGCTGCCATTCGCCGCCGAGACCGACTCGGACGTGTTGTCCTTCGGTGCGCTGGACTTGAGGACAATCGCAGCCGCCGTCGTGAACATCGTGACCTGATCCATCGGGCTCGTGTACGTCGCGCTCTTCACGCACGCGCCGACCTCTCCGCCCGGGCAGTCATCGATCGCCGCCCCACTCTTCAGCGTGAAGGTGTAGGCCGTGCCGAGCTGGTAATCACCGTTGACCACCAGCTTGCTCAACGAGGCGTTGTACTCGAGGGTCTGATTCGCGAGCGCCGGCGTGATCGTGAAGTCGGCGGCGGTGAACGTCGCCAGATCCATGTACTGGTTGAACGCGATCTGGATCTTGTTGCCAGGCTCGGCCGCACCAGTCACTCCAACGAGCTTCAGCGCGTTCGTCGTGAACGTCGTCTTCGTGAACGTATCGACCGAGGCGGCGCCCAACGTCGACGTCTTTCCGCACTGGTCCTTGATCGGTCCCGAGAGCGTGTACGTGAACGGTCCGCCGCCTGACGGGAAGTCGGCACCGACGAAGTATTCTTCGGCCGACTCCTTTGCCGCGTAGAGGTTGGCGAGCATCGGAGTGAAGCTCGAAGCAGCCTTGACGTCCGCCGCGCTGACCGCGGTATTGAACGTCAGGTCCACGCCAGCGGCGATCGGATCCTGCTTGCCGCCGTCCGCCGGATCGATCACGAGGACCTCGACCGCGCCCGTACGGAACTTGTACGGGCCGATCTGGTCGGGCGGAACCTGGTTGCCGTCCTTGTCGGTGACGTTCGACTTGATCGTGACCGTACACTCCGACGACGTCGCGACGACCGTGGGGTCGATCGGCTTGATCACGAGTGAAGGTCCGAGTGGATAGCTGATCGAGTTGCCCGACGGCGAGTAGTAGCCGTCGTACGGGACGTCGACCAGGCCGGAGCCGGTGACGCTCTCGCACTTCAGCGTGACGGGCTGGGTGTTCTTCAGGGTGCCGGTGTACGTGCCGTCCGGCATGCCCATCGCGTCGACGTTCGCGACGAGATCTTCGATCGAGGGATCGAGAAGCTCGTCGAACTGGATCCGCGCGTACCACGCTTGGGGCAACGCGTTCGTCAGCTCGGCGACGGGCTTCGTCGAATCCGTGGGACATTCTTCGAGCGCGGATTCGTCGCTCAGAATGACCTGATCCGGACGCTTCGGATCACCTGCACCCGCGGGACCGTCGTTCGGTCCCTGCGTCTTGCAGAAGGTGACCTGCTCGAGGGTTGCGCCGCCACCGGCGAAACCATCGCGATTGTCAGGTGCATTCACACTGACAGAGAGAACTTCAGGCGGACCATCAGGTCGCAAGTCGCTGTACAGGTCGGGCGCGGTGCAGGCACCGAGCGCGAGCACCGTCGCGAACGTACCGTAGCGACTCCAGCGCGGAAGATAGACGAACATTAGCAAGCCTCCCAAGTAAGCTTTCGGCCAGGGAGTCATCGCCTATCGGTATGACAAAGGCAAGTCGCTCAAATAACAAAGCCCAGCAAGAAGCTGGGCTCGTCACACGCTCG
>JBDUAS010000300.1:0-8248 GCA_040004535.1 Deltaproteobacteria bacterium | reverse complement strand
CTAGCTCACGCAAGTTTTCCGATCGCCTCGTACTCGAGCTGCGCGGCGTGGCGCAGGTGGTGATTCGAGATCGGCTCGTTTGCATCCGCGGCGACAAACGCAGCCCGGACCACCGCGTTGCGGATATAGCCGCCACCCATCACGTACTTGCGCGCGAGCGGCTGGAGCTCCAGATCCGGCGCAACCGGCGCCGAGCTCGGCAGCAGCGCGTGCCACAGCCGTTCTCGCTCTTCTTCTTCGGGGACGGGGAACCGAACGTGCACGGAGAGCCGGCGTCGAAACGCTTCATCGATCGCGGGCTCGTGGTTCGTGGTGAGGATGCAGATGCCCGAGAAGCTCTCGAGGCGCTGCAACAAGAAGTTCGTCTCCTGATTCGCATTGCGATCGTTGCTCGACGTCACCGCCGTGCGCTTGCCAAACAGCGAGTCGGCCTCGTCGAACAGCAACACCGCGTGACTGGCCTCCGCCGCGTCGAACAACGCCGCCAAGTTCTTCTCGGTCTCGCCGATCCACTTCGACACGATCTTGTTGAGCTCGACCTGATAGACCTCGGTCCCGAGATCCTTCGCGATCAAGCCCGCGCACATGGTCTTGCCCGTGCCGGGCGGTCCCGAGAACAGCGCGGTGACGCCGAGTCCTTTGCCGAGCTTCTGAGCGAAGCCCCAGTCCTCGTACACGCGCCGGCGGCTGCGCACGCGCGCCAGGAATTCGATCACGGACATCGTCTGGTCCTCGGGCAACACGAGGTCCTTCCAGTCCTGCGTGACCGTGAGTCGCCGCGCGAGGCCGGCGAGCCTGTCGTCGAGTACGGTCCGGATCGCTAAAGCCACGTGCTTTGCATCGACCTGCGTACCGCCGGCTTCGCGCATCGCGGTTTGCCCCACCGACTCGACGAGCGCAGGCGCGAGCGGATAGATCGTCGAGAGCAGCTCGGCATCGCCATCGCTCGCGGCCGGCAGCGCTCGCTTCCACAGCCGTTCGCGGTCCCGGCCGCTCAGCGGAGGTAGCTCGATCTGGATCGGCGGACGCGCCCACCGGCGCGAGAGTGCGCGGCTCGCCGTCGCGATGCAGGGACCGCCGAGATCGAGGTCCAGCAGATCGAGGCGATCCGGAATCTGATCGCTGCCGCCCAGCGCCTCGGCGTGCAAGATCACCGGGCGTCTCCGCAACAACCGGCACTCGCGCGCGAACACGCGGAGCAATCTGCGCGCCGCAGCGGGATCGTGAGGCAGCTTGCGTGCGTCGAGGACAAGCGCCTCGTGGCCCGCTGCGCGGAGCGCGGCCAGAGCGAGGGAGCGACGGCCTGACCCCGTCAATGCGGCGAGCACGACAAACGGCGCGCCTTCCGAGACGCATCGGGCGAGCTGGTCACGTGCGGCTATATCGACCACGAGCTCGTCGACCGCGCGGGACGTGTCTCGCCGATCGAGGACGCCATCGAGCTCCTCGTCCGTCGCGATCTGGCCGTGCACGAGCGCGAGCACCCGCCTCGCGATCCGGAACGTCGCGCGACGCGCAGGGCTATCCGGAGCCCCCATCTCTTCGACGAGGCACATCGAGCGCAACCGGCCCGCTGGCGACAGCTCGTACCACCCGCGTGGATCTGGAGCCTGGCCGTAGACGACGCGAGACAGCACGTCGCGGGTGACGTCGACCTCTTGCTCCGTCGCCATTCCGCGGAGCTGCACGCGCGACCACGGACAGAGCTCGTGGGCGATCAGTACCCACAGAATGCAGTGTTCCGTCTCGCTGAGGGCCAAGCGCGATAAGGGCCAGTGCTTGTGGCTCGCGAGCCCTTCGATCGCGAGCTCTCGAGCGCAAGCGTCCTCGAGCGAGAGCAGCTCCTCCGCTGGTCCAACGCCGACCTTCGCGCGCTCCACCGTGTTTGCGATGCGGAGCCTGACCAGGCGAAGCGCCTCCTGAACGAACCGCGCGTGCTGCGCCTGCTCGAAGAACACGACGTGCTCGCTCATCGCGCCCTCCGCCTGGGCGCTTCGCCGAGGCTCGCGATGATCCGCTGGCGGCGCTCGGTGCTGAGGCGCGCGAGCTTGGCGACGATCGGATCGTGCGCTGCGCCGGCGGCGAGCCGCAAACCTATTGCCGCACGCTCGTCGTGTTCCAATCGGTCGAACAACGCGCGAAGCTCGCGCTCCTTGCGATCGAAGCCGCGTTGAACCGATTCGCCGGGCTCGGGCAGACTGTCGAGTACATGTGACACCGCGTCCAGCGTGTGATCGCGCTCGACGATCGGAAGGTCTGGCTCGAGCTCTGGCGCTGGTGATGTCTCGGGTCTTGGAGGGCCAGCACCGTACGGGACGGATTCCGCAAAAATGCGGTAGCGCGACGCGTTCATGGGACCGGTATCGGTCGGCCGCGCGAAGAGTTGCGCCATATCGGCCCGTGCGAGTACTCGGTTAGTTTCGGCAGTTTGCGCGCGCAAGCAACTCGCACGGTCGGTGGTCGAAACCGTGCACATGAGCCAACAGGGACGAACCGCTGAACGAGCCTGGCATTTGACCGGATACGAATCGTACGAGGGCGAGCTCGAGCTGGTCGGCGACGCGCTGCGGTTCAACAGAAAAAAGGGAAACCGCCTCGGGACGTTCGCCGTCTTCGGTCTCCTCGGCCTCGCGCTTACGAGTCCGTACGCAACATTCGTCACGGTGCCGCGTTATGAGATTTGCGGCGTCCATCCTTCCTCGCTCAGCCCAACGGAATTCGCGGTCTACACGACGCGCGGAGCGATGCTTGTGTTCGTCGTCGCAGCGCAGAATCGCGACTGGTGGCTCCGCGCGCTCTCTGCTTCGGTCGACGAAGTCGCCGTCTCGACCGGTGTATGATTCCGCGCATGTGGCGCGTTTGTTGGTTGGTCGTTCTTTGGGCGGTCTCCGGGTGCTCGAAACACAATCCGGCTTCCTGCTGCACGTCGGAGCAACAATGCTTCGACCTCGGGCTCTCGCAGATCTATCCGTGCGCGGGGGACCAAGTCTGCAACGCCGGATCGTGCGTCGCTCCCGAGTGCGAGATCGCAACCGACTGTGCCGGCACGACTCGTTTTTGCATCAATCACGTTTGCTCGGCCGCGTGCATCTCTAACGATGATTGTTCCGCCGACCCGATGCATTCCTTGTGCGAGCCGGATGGAACATGCGGTTCGTGTTTGGACGCGAGCACGTGCACTGCAACGGCACCCATCTGCGACTCCGCAAGCCATTCGTGTCGAGGTTGCGAGGCTGCCAGCGACTGTCCATCTCACGTCTGTGACACTTCGAGCGGAGCATGCGTCGACGCGGCGACTATCGCGTATGTCGCAGACTCTGGGACGGACGCGGGGACCTGCACGGCCGTGAGTCCGTGCCGAACGATCGATTACGCCAGCACGATGCTCGCTACCCGGACAACAATCTTCGTCGTCGGCGCGACCTACACCTCGCCCGCAACGATCCAACTCGGCGCTCGCGCATTTACGCTCACCTCGGATCACGCGACGATGATGGGCGGAGCCCCAATGGTTTCCTCGTCGCCAGGTACCACGACGAACGTGACCATGCGCGCGCTCACGCTCGGAGTCCCTAACGTGACGGCGAAGAGCCTCGTGGTCAGCGGCAGTACTCTCACGCTCCAGGACGTGACGATCGAGCAGCCTTTCCAAGTCGACAATGTTGGCTCGCTCTTGATCGAGAGCTCGACGATCGATGCAGCCGGAATAACGAGTGCCACGACATCGATCACCCGCTCGACAGTACACGCTGGCATCACGGTTACGGGAGGCTCACTCCGCTACGACTCGAATCATTTCGCGAGCTCGTCGTCGGTCGCGATCACGAAGCCAAACACGGGCGGTGATGTCCAAGTTGTCGATAGCGTCTTTGTCACGAGCGGAACGGCGCCCGTCATCGCATTCACCGATATTGCGAAGCTCGCGTTCTGTACGTTCGTAACGACCCAGGCAACGAGCATCGCTGCTGTCGCCTGTGCTGGGCCAGCCGTCGCGACGATCAGTTCGTCGATCGAGGCCTGGAACACTCTGGACGGCGGCTGCAGCACAACCCACAGCTTGTTCGCAGGTTCGTCTCCGCCGGGCGGAACTGGCAATATCGCCGCTCCCGTCACGAGCATCTTCGTCGACCTCGCGGGCGGAGACTATCGACCGAACGCGACGAGCGCTGCGCGCGGACAGGGCGACCCGACCGCCCCTGGTGCAGACCACGATATCAATGGAGCGTCGCGGCCCGCGACCCCAGACGACGGCGCTTACGAGGTTCCGTAAGGTCCTCGGAGTTTGCGTCGAATGCCGGCGACAAGCGTAGGCGTCAGCGAGATGGTGAGCGCAGCGACCGCCCGGCTCTGGATTGATCGGCTTGCACAACCGGACGTGAACGTCTCCTGGATCCACGATCGGAGCAGCATGATCCGCCGGACGCCGTCCGGATAGATCACGTGGCGACTGCCTAGATTCCGGATTCCCGCCGAGGGTTACGGCTATCTGAGCGGCATTGCAACTAGTTGTCGATCTGGCGGTTCAGAAGAACGCGACGTGGCGTGCGTTCACGATCGTCGTTGCAGATCCGGAGAGCGAACGCTTCGGCACGACGTCGCCTGTGGCTTCCTTTGCGAACACGAACGTTCCAAAATTGCTCGCGTCGGTGACATAAAGCTCGTCACCGAGCAATGCCACGCCTGTCGCCGATTGGATCGCCGTGCTCGGGCCGGTGATGTTCCGGATCGGCGTCGCATCACCGGTTGCGCTCGACACGAACACGCGGATCCCGCTGAGGTTGCTGACCCAGATCTCGTCATTGGCGACGACGATGCCATAGCAGTTCTGGAGCTGCGCATGCGGACCGGCAATCGTGCGGGTGGGAGCGATGTCTCCGTTGCCCATCGCTGGGAACACGAGAACTTGGGTGTAATTCGATAGGTAGATCTCGTCTTTGTAGACTGCGAGCTCGTACGTATTGGTACCGATCGTCGTCGTCGGTCCGGTAATGGTTCTGGTCGGAGAGATGTTGCCGGTCGCCGACTTTGGAAACACGAGGATCTTGCTGGGGGTCGTGACGTAGATCTCGTCGTTGTAAACGGCCAGACCGTAGGCTCCGCTCGTGATTCCCGTCAGGGCCCCGTTGATCCGGCGAACCGGGGCGACGTTGCCACTCGCCGACGTCGGAAACACGTCGATGGACGAGTTCGCATCGGTCACATAGATCTCGTCCTTGTAAACCTGAATCCCCCAAACCGTGGAGAGAGTCGTGAGCGCGCCGTTAATCGCGCGCGACGGTGCGGTGTTTCCCTCTTGGTACGCGTCGAAGACATCGATGCTGCTCGGACTCGAAATATCGGTCATGAGCATCGTCGGCGAGCTCACCGTCACCTGCGTGGTGCCCGACATCCCGGCGAATGTCGCGGTGATCGTCGAGGTGCCCGCGGTCAGCGGGCTCGCGACCCCCGATGCGGATACCGATGCAACGGCGGCATTCGAGCTCGTCCACATCGCTCGATCTGTCACGTCGCGTGTCGTGGAGTCCGAGAAGGTTGCGGTCGCAGTGAGGTGGATGGGGGCGCCTAGACCGCGCTTCGTGGTTACAGTCGTCGGTGCAACGGCGACGGAGCTGAGCTGCGCGACAAATGCGTCCGGCGGAGGACGGTCGACGGAACCGCACGCCTGGAGAACCAGGCAAGCAAGAATTAGACGCTTCATTGGGTCACCTCCCAGAACAGCGCGGGATTGGCATCCACGCTGCAACCTGCGGTCCCGGTCGCGGGATAGGTCGTGAAAAAGTTCGAAGCCATGAAGCCGACGAAGACTTTGGTGGCGGTATCGGGCAGGACCTCGAATCCGTAGAGGCTTGTCGTCACGTATCCACCCGGGGGGCTACACGCAGCGGCGCCAGCGATCCCCGGATAGAGATCGGCGGCCTGAAAGAACAACATCAGGGCAGACGTGGCGTCGTTCTTGATGCAGCAGTTCCCGGATGTGAACTGTGTGATGACCTTGAGCCCCCCCTGCGCGTTGAAGAGATCGATGAACGCAGCCTGCTCTGCGGTGTTCTGAAGATCAGTGGCCGAGATCCCCGTGTAGCCACTTGGATTCGAATCGAACTGGCCCAATATCAGGCTCGTGTAGCCCTTGTTCGCAGTCATGTCGCAATAGATGGGCGTGCCATCGATCAAGGAATACAACCCGGTCATCGCCGTCGGGTTAACCGCCTTGATGTCAGCACATGACTTGATCTGGTCGACGCAGTGGCCAGCCATGCAGGTCGAGCCTGCGGTCTGACACTTCGTATCGCAGTCGCCGCAGTGATCGTTCGTCGTCGCAGCGATGCACTGGCCGCCGCACGCGAGCTCCGGTGCCTGGCAACTCACCGCATCTGGAAACGGTGCGTCAGCCACGACGTCGAGGCCCGCTACCTTTCCACAGCCGACTGCGCCCAAAGCAGCAGCTAACCAAAGCAATCTCCCCATTCGACAATCTTAAGGCACACCGGCCGGCGGTTGAAATCGCTGGCAGCGAGAATGCTAGGCTGCGAGGTATGTCTCTGTGGTCGCGGCTGGAGCGCAAGCTCGGCGATCTGGCCGGCGAGCTGGTCCTCGACGACTATCGCGATCAGCTCAACCAGGCCCGAACGCTGCTCGCTAAGGGCGACCTGACGGGTGCGGCGGAGTCCCTCGAAGCCCTGCTGGCGGCAAAGCCCGATCACGGCCAGGCGCTGATCGTGTTGGGGGAAGCACGGTTGGCGTTGCGTGACCCGCAGCACGCACACGAGGCGTTCGAGCGGGCGCTGGTGCTGCGCGGGAGCGATCCTGCGGCGCTCGTGGGTTCTGGCTTGGCGCTGGTCGAGCTCGGTCGGTACGAGACAGCGACCCCGATCTTGAACCGAGCCGTCGGCGAAGCGGGCGGCGATCGAGGGATCCTCGCAGATGCGTACCGCGGCCTGGGCATCGCGTGGCGGCGGCGCGGCGACCTCGACAAGGCGATCCGCGAGCTCCGCAAGGCGGTGGTCGAGAACAGCGAGGATTTCGAGGCGCGCGCGGCGCTCGGCGAGGCACTCGTCACCGATGGTGGTCCGTACGACGAGGCGGCGCGGCACCTCGAGCGCGCGATGGCGAAGGAACCACCGACCGCGGTCGCGTTGCTCGGCCTGGGCAGGCTGTCCCTGATCGAGGGCTCGCCGGCGCGGGCGAGCGAGCTGCTCGGGCGCGCGAGAGAGGCGAACACCGGCGATCCGACGACGCTCGCGAGTCACGTCCGGCTCGACATCCTGGTCGCGCAAGGCGATGCCGCGCTGGCCGAGCGCGATGCGATGCGCGCGCACGTGTTCTTCCTCGAAGCGCTGCAGCTCGATCCGAAGCGCAGCGCGCTGCACGCGCGAATCGCGGCGACCCATCGCTCGATCGGAAACCTCGACGCCGCGCTCGCTAGCTACGACCGCGTCCTCGCGGTCGAGCCGAACCTCGAAGTCTTGCGCGCTGCGGTCGAGACTGCGATCGCGGCGGGCGACGAGACGCGCGCTGCCCAGTGGGGCGCGGATCTGCTCGCACGAGATCCGAGCGATTCGCGCGGCCTCGTCGCACGCGGCATGGCGATGGCGCGGACCCAGCCTGACGGCGCGCGCGCGTTGCTCCAGCTCGCGGCGATCCGCGACGACGTCGACGCACATGTCGAGCTCGCGAAGCTCGCGCTCGCGAGCAATGACCCCACGGGCGCGGCGGCGAGTGCGCTCGCGGCCTTGCGCGTGTCGCCGCGGCACGACAAGGCGCGCGAGCTGCTGGCGAGTGCGCGGGCCGCGGAGCTCGGCTTCGATCGGGTCACCCCGGAGATCGCGTCGCTGTGCGAGTTCCTCGAGCGCGTGCTCGCGAGCCGGCGCGAGCTCGGTCATCACGTCGGCGAGGTCGCCCGGGCGGCGGCGGCGCTCGATCAACCGTTGCTCGTCACGGTGATGGGCGAGTTCTCGAGCGGCAAGTCGAGCTTCGTCAACGCGTTTATCGGCGCGGACGTCGCACCGACGGGCATCACGCCGACGACCGCGACGATCAACGTCGTGCGCTATGGCCGCGAGCGCGGCGGGCGGATCATCGGCGCGGACGGGACGACCCGAGCGCTGGGCTGGGAACCGCTGATGGCGCAGTTGCGCGCGCTCACCGACGATGACGCGCGGGCGATCGATCGGGTCGAGATCCTCGTGCCGCTGCCCCAGCTCGAGAAGATCAACATCGTCGATACGCCCGGCCTCAACTCGATCCAGCC
>JBDUAS010000299.1:0-8249 GCA_040004535.1 Deltaproteobacteria bacterium | reverse complement strand
TCGGCGTACCGATCGCTGCCGGTGTCCTCTACCCCGTGTTCGGGCTGCTGCTGAGTCCCATGATCGCGAGCGCGGCGATGAGCCTGAGCTCGGTGTCGGTCATCACGAATGCGCTGCGGCTCCGTCGGCGGCGGCTCGCGTAGTCCGTTGCTTGCGTCCGTACTTGGTCAGCCCACGCGGCTTGATGATCGAGAGGCCGGTAGCGACCAGCAACCCCGATCCGCATTTCGCTTTCGACCAAGACGAGCTGACGAAGGAGGACCGCGACGTGCTCGCTCAGATCGCGACGTGTTTTACGACCGGTCCCCTCGCCAACCGCAACGCTACGCTGATCGGTCGCGCCGATCCGCGGGGCACCGATGAGTACAACATGGGCCTCGGCTCGAGACGCTCGCACTCGGTCGGGAAGTATCTCGAGCGACTCGGCGTGAAGTCCGCACAGCTCGCGATCTCCACGCGAGGAGCCATCGACGCGACCGGGACCGACGAATCAGGTTGGAAAGAGGATCGCCGTGTCGACGTCGAGCTGACCAAGGTCGGTGCCTGACGCTCGCAGCAGCTCCGGGCCGATACCAATGGGCAGTTGCGACAGCCGGCAACGCCACTTCACGCAGCGAGCTTCTCGCTGCGCGCGATCGCACTCGGGTTGGTCGCCGATGATGACGCCGATGCCGCCTCGTCCCGAAGATCGCAACCACGCGCTTCCGCACGACGGCGATTCTCGACAATAGCCCATCTCCGCACGCCCGCATGCAATGCCGTGATCGTGGACGAGATCTTCGCGACCACGCTCCCGAGCTCGTGGTCCACGCTCCTGATGTGCAAGCGATCACCGACGTCGTGATCGTTGGTTACAGGATCGAACAACTCGCAGAGCGTTTGGGTTCCGCCAAAGCAGAACCATAAGCTCGTCAACCGAAGGCTGACATCGGCGGGGATGTTAGCGAGCTCGGCGAGCTACGAGCCGCCCGGGTGCCCGAGGACGACACGTACGCTGTGAACCGTGCCGTCGTCGACAAGAGGGATCCTTGTCGCGCTCGATAACAACGCCCCATCGAGCTCGACCGTTCCCACACCGCCACTCACATGATGAGGGTTCTGGACGTCGATCTCGTAACGCGTGATCCGGCGGTCGGCACCGCGGCGGCGGAGCGAGACCTGGTAGCCGGGCCACGCGTCGGGGATGCAGGGATCGATTGTGAGTGCGTCGCCCTGTACGCGAACGCCGAGGATCGCCTCGACGCCAGCGCGATACAGCCAGCCCGCGGAGCCCGAGTACCAGGTCCAGCCTCCGCGACCAACATGCGGCGCGACCGAGTAGACATCCGCACACGATACATAAGGTTCGACCTGATAGCGTGCGATTGCTTCGGGCGTGCTGCTGTGACGAACCGGATCGAGGATCGAGAACAGCGCACCCGCTCGGTTCCCGTCGCCGAGCGCCGCGAACGCGAAGATCGACCAGATCGCGCCATGCGTGTACTGACCACCGTTCTCGCGAATACCGGGCGGGTAGGCCTTGATGTAACCGGGCTCGAGCGGTGTGCGATCGAACGGCGGCGTGAACAGAGGCGCGATGTTGGCCGCGTGGTCGATCAGAAGACGATCGACCGAGGCCATCGCACGGGTCGAGCGCTCGCGATCCGTCGCACCGGCGAGCACGCTCCACGACTGGGCGATCGCCGCGATCTGGCATTCGGCGCTCTCGTGCGAGCCGAGCGGTGCGCCGTCGTCGTAGTAACCCCGCCTGTACCAAGCGCCGTCCCACGCCTCGCGCTCGACCGCGGCGCGCACGGTGGTCGCGATCTGCCGCCACCGGGCGACGCGTGCGCGATCGCCGCGGCGTTCGCCATGCGGCGCGAGCGCATCGATCGAAGCGACGAGGAACCAGGCGAGCCACACGCTCTCGCCGCGTCCCTTCTCGCCCACGCTGTTCATGCCGTCGTTCCAGTCACCGGTCCCCATCAGCGGCAGCTCGTGCGATCCGAGCGACAGGCTGACGTCGATCGCGCGCGCGCAGTGTTCGTAGAGGCTCGCCTGCTCGTGGGAGGCGGTCGGCAAGAAGAACGCATCGTGCTTGTCGGCGGCGAGCTCGGCGCCGTCGAGAAACGCGACGTTCGTGTCGAGCACGTCGAGATCCGCGGTGACCTCGAGGTAGTGCGCCGTTGCGTACGCCAACCAGATCCGATCGTCGGTGACGCGCGTGCGGACGCCTTGTCCCGCCGGTGGAAGCCACCAATGCTGGACGTCGCCGCGCACGAACTGGCGCGCCGCGGCGCGCAGCAGGTGCTCGCGCGCGAGGTCGGGACGCGCGATGCACAACGCCATCACATCTTGGAGCTGATCGCGAAACCCATAGGCTCCGCTGGCCTGGTAGTACGCGGTACGCGCCCACAGCCGGCAGGCGAGCGTCTGATAGAGCAGCCAGTCGCCGAGCAGCAGATCCATCGAGCGCTCGGGTGTAGTGACCTGGATAGCGCCGAGCACGTCGTCCCATTGCGCGTGAACCTGGGCGAGCACGGCGTCGACGTCGACGCTACGGTATCGCTCGACGAGCTGGCGCGCGTCCGCGGCCGACGCGGCATCACCGAGCATGACCACGAGCTCGACCTCACTGTCGGGCGCGAGCTCGACCTCGGTCTGCAACGCTCCGCACGGATCGAGGCCGGCGCCCGTACGACCCGAGAGCGGCTGCGCCGAGAGCAACGCCGCCGGTCGGTCGACCGCGCCGTCGCGGCCGAGAACCTCTCCGCGATCTGCGGTGTATGCCTGCTGCACACCGCCGAGATCGAGGAACGCGACACGCTCGCCGTTTTCCGCGCGCCAGGCGTTGCGTGCGAACAGTGCGCCGGTGCTCGGATCGATCGAGGTCACGACGAATGGTTGCGGCACCGCCCCGATCGGGCCGAGCGCCCATTCGAGGTACGAAGTGATCTGCAGCCGCCGCATACGCCCCGAGCGGTTGCGCAGAGTCAACCGCGACAGCTTCACGGGATCGGCGATCGCGACGAGCTGCACGAGCTCGACCTCGATCCCGTGCGCCTCGTGCGTGAATCGCGTGTAGCCCTTACCGTGCGCGGTCGTGTACGTCGTGCCGGAGACCGGTATCGGTGCGGCCGTCGCGCTCCACACGGCGCCGGAGTCGGCATCGCGCAGATACACCACCTCGTGCGGCGTGTCGCTCACCGGATCGTTCGGCCAGGGCGTGAGCGGATACTGCTGGCTGTTGAGCGACCACGTGTAACCACCGCCTTCCGCCGACACGAGGAATCCGAACGTGGGATTCGCGATGACGTTGATCCACGGCGCCGGCGTCGAGGCATCATCCGCGAGCGTGATCACGTACTCGCGCCGGCTCGCATCGAAGCCACCGGTGCCGTTGTCGAGCTCGAGTGCGGCGCGCTCGCGGCGCGGACGTGCGGTCCTCGTTGCCGGAGGCACCGGATGAAGCTCGACCGCCGCGGACACGAGCTCCGCGCGCGCTGACTCGGGCTCGTTCACGTCGATCACGAACCGCGCAACAGCCGCGATGCCGTCGCGCTGAGCGCCGTCGAGCTGGTCGTCGCGTACCCAAAACGCAGCCGCGGTCGTCTTGGGATCGCCGAGATGTTTCTGATGTGCGTCGCACGCGGCGGCGATCGCTGCGTGCTGTGAGTCGTCGTGCGCGGTGTCGAGTACGACGACGTCGACGTCGAGACCCTGGGCACGCCACCAGCGCTGCGCCCGGAGCAGCTCGTCGACGCCGAGCGCGCCGCGGTCGCCAACGCGGACCAGCGCGATTGGACGATCGCCCGAGATCCCGCGGGCCCACAACACGGGCGCACCTCCGGTGGCGCGTGCGAGTACGGACGGTGGCGCGCGCAGGCTCGCGTCGGCGTAGAGCAGGGGGCCGAGCAGCGCGGAGGTCCGCCGGCCCTCGGCCTCGTCGATCCCGAACGCTGCACGCGTCTCGATCGCGTGCTCGGCAGCGGCCGCGATCGTGCGCGCGGGGTCCGCAGTCCGGACGGTGTGAGCAAGCGCGAGCGCCTCGGCGCGCGATCCGGCCGCAACCGTCCAGAACACCACGGTCGCGCTCTCGCCGGGCGGGATCCGGACGTGCGGGCGCACGCTGAAGATCGGATCGAGGACCGTGCCGACGGTGTTCGTCAACACGCGGCCTGCCATCGCCGCAGCATCGCGCAGTGTCCGGTTGCGCCCGAGGAACGCAGCGCGCGATGTCTCGAATTCGAACGCGCGCGGTTCATGCCCCGAGACCACGGTCACGTGTGCAGCCCACACGATTGGATCGGCCGGCGTTTGTGGGCGGCGGGTCGCGAGTAGGATGTCATCCGGCGCGAGCTCGGTCTGCACGAACATCTTCGAGAACGCCGGGTGTGCCGCATCGGTGGCTGCTGACCCGAGCACGAGCTCGGCGTACGACGTCGCCGAGAGGACGCGGGTCGAAGTGCCGTGATTCGTGATCGTTAGTCGCCGCAGCTCGGCGTCATGGTCGCGATCGATCGCGACCTCGAGTAGCGTCGCGAGCGAGCCATCGCGACGTGCGAAGGTGGCGACACCGTCCGACAACGTCACCGCGTAGGTCTGTGCCGCGGGGCCGGCCGCGCGTTCGCCAGCGGACCACACCGCACCGGTCTCGTCGTCGCGGAGCAAGATGTGGCTGCCCCATGGATCACACGTCGGATCCTCGCGCCACCGCGTGATCGCGTGATCGTGCCAGCGGCTCCAGCCGCCGCCCGACGAAGTCACCATCGTGGTGTAGCGACTGTTCGACAAGAGCTGCGCGCGGATCGGCATTCAGCGGTATACCGTCGTCAACGTGCGAAGCACATGTGCGCGCGCACGAGCTCGTCGGCCCGGCCCGTGCACGGAGCGCACGAGGCCCGCATGACCGACGACCCCGCCGATGACGACACGCTGTTGAGCGAGCTGCAGCGCGCCGCGTTCAGCTACTTCGTCGAAACGATCAATCCGGCGAACGGGCTCGTCACCGATACGTCGCGCGAGAATGCGCCTGTGAGCATCGCGGTCGTCGGGTTCGCGCTCTCGACGTATCCGGTCGCGGTCGAGCGGGGCTGGATGACCCGCGCCGATGCGGTCGCTCGTACGCTCGCTGCGCTGCGCTTCTTCGCGGCTAGCGATCAGAGCGGCAGCGCACAGGCGACCGGCTACAAAGGCTTCTACTACCACTTCCTCGATCGCGAGACCGGGACCCGGGTGTGGAGCTGCGAGCTGTCGATGATCGACACCGCGCTCCTGATCGCGGGTGCCTTGACCGCGAGCTGCTATTTCCAGGCGACCACGCCCGAAGAGAGTGCCGTGCGCGAGCTCGTCGAGACGCTGTACCTCCGCGTCGACTGGCGCTGGGCCCAGGACGGCGGCGACACGATCCGGCAAGGCTGGAAGCCCGAGTGCGGCTTCTTGCACTACGGATGGGAAGGCTACAGCGAGGCGATCGTGCTGTACGTGCTCGCGCTCGGCTCCCCGACACATCCGATTGCCGGCGATTGCTATCACGCGTGGACGGCGACCTATCAGTGGGAGAACCAGTACGACTATCCCGTGCTCTACGCCGGCCCGCTGTTCGTGCATCAGTTCTCGCACGCGTGGCTCGATCTGCGTGGCGTCCAGGATCCGTTCATGCGCGAGAAGCGCTCGGACTACTTCGAGAACAGCCGCCAGGCGGTGCTCGTCCAGCGCGAATATGCGCGCCGAGATCCGTACGAGCTCGTCGGCTACGACACGAGTTGTTGGGGGTTATCGGCGGGAGACGGACCGACCGACGCACCTGATAGCGCCTCGCCGAACCGCGAGCTGCGACGGTGGTTTGGCTATGCCGCGCGTGGCGTGCCGTACGGACCCGACGACGGCACGCTATCGCCGTCGGCCGTGCTCGCGTCACTGCCGTTCGCGCCGGAGCTCGTGGTGCGCGCAATCCGCACGATGATGACGAAATATCCGGAGATCGTCACCGCCGGCCGGCTGACGAGCGGATTCAATCCGACGTACGCCGCCGGCGATCGACCCGTGTGGGTCTCGCCCGGCCACTACGGGCTCGATCAGGGCATCATCGTGATGATGATCGAGAATCATCGATCCGAGCTGATCTGGCGGCTGATGCGCGGCTGCCCGTACGTGGTCACCGGGCTACGCGCCGCCGGGTTCAGCGGGGGCTGGTTATGATCGACGATGCGTCCGAGCACGTGCGCGCCGCCAACGTGCGGCCCCCGGCGTGGAAAAATCCCGAGCCCGAAGAGAAATATCACCTCGTGATCATCGGCGGCGGTCCTGCCGGCCTCACCGCAGCCCACGCCGCCGCCGCGCTGGGAGCCAAGGTCGCACTGATCGAGCGCGATCGCCTCGGCGGTACCGATCTCAATGTTGGCACGGTTCCGTCGAAGGCGATCATCCAGAGCTCGCGCGTGTTCGCCGAGATGCGCGACTCCGTCCGGTACGGCGTGCCCGACCCTGCCGACGTCGAGCTCGACTTCACCGGCATCATGAAGCGCATGCGCCGATTGCGCGCGCGCGCGAGCCGCGATGCCGCTGCGGCGCGTCTGGTCACAGCCGGCGTGGACGTGTTCTTCGGCACGGCGAGATTTGTTTCAGGCGATGCGATCGACGTTGCCGGCGCGACGCTGCGGTTTCGCAAGGCCATGATCGCCACCGGATCGCGACCGGACATGCCGGCGATTCCCGGGCTCCTCGACGCGAGCTTTCTGACCAACGAGACCGTGTTCGACCTGACAGCCTTGCCCAAACGGCTGCTCGTCATCGGCGGCGGCCCGCTCGGCTGCGAGCTCGCGCAAGCGTTTCATCGCCTCGGCGCACACACCACGATCGTCCAGAACCTCCCGCTGTTTCTTCCGAAGGAAGAACGCGACGCGGCGCAGATCTTGTCGGACGCCCTCGCGCGCGATGGCCTCGAGGTCCGGCTCAACACGACCGTCACCCGCGTCCGCGTCGAGCGCGGCGAGACGATGGTGGATTTGATCAGCGATGACTACCACTCCACGGTCACCGTCGATGCGATCTTCAGCGGCACCGGCCGTCGCCCGAACATCGAGGGTCTGAACCTCGCGGCGGCGAACGTCGAGGCGGACCCCGTCGACGGGATCCGCGTCGACGATCTGCTGCGGACAACGAACCGGCGCATCTACGCCGCGGGCGACGTCTGCCTCGAACATCAATTCACGCATGTTGCCGAGGCGACCGGCCGGATGGTGGTGCGCAACGCGTTGTTCCTCGGTCACGAGCGCCTCAGCGAGCTCGTCGTCCCGTGGTGCACGTTCACCGATCCGGAGATCGCTCACGTCGGGACGTCGGTGCGCGACGCGCACGATCGCGACCTCCCGGTGACGACGTACGTGATCCCGCTCCACGAGGTGAAGCGTGCGATCACCGACGGCACCAACGTAGGCTTCGTCAAGATTCATGTCCGGGACGGAACCGATCGCATCCTGGGCGCAACGATCGTCGCGCGCCACGCGGGCGAGATGATCGGCGAAGTCACCGCCGCGATGACGGCCGGCGTCGGCTTGCGCACGCTGGCACGCGTGATCCACACATCTCCGGTCCAGGCGGGCGCGATCCAGATGGCGGCGCAGGCGTTCTGTCGGGCGCAGATCACTCCGACGCTCAAGGCGCGGCTGATGCGCTGGCTCACGCGCTGAGCGCGCGATCGACGATCTGCTGTGCTTCGTGCAACAGCTGCCGCAGGTGGTCGTCGCCGCGAAAGCTCTCCGCGTAGATCTTGTAGATGTCCTCGGTGCCCGACGGCCGCGCGGCGAACCAGCCGCTCGCCGATTCGACCTTGATGCCGCCGATCGGCGCGTCGTTGCCAGGCGCCTTGTCGAGCACGCGCGTGATGGGTTCGCCTGCCAGCTCCGTGATCGCGACCTGCTTCGGTGACAGCTTTGCGAGCTTCTGCTTCTGCTCGGGCGTCGCGGGCGCCTCGATGCGATCGGCCGTCGGTTCGCCGAGCTCCGCGACGAGCTCACCGTAGAGCACACCTGGATCGCGACCGATGCGCGCGCTGATCTCGGCCGACAACAACGCCGGGACGAGGCCGTCTTTGTCGGTCGTCCACACCGAGCCGTCACGGCGCAAGAACGCGGCGCCGGCGCTCTCCTCGCCGCCGAAGCCGAGCGAGCTGTCGAACAGTCTGGTCACGAACCACTTGAACCCGACCGGCACCTCGTAGAGCTTGCGGCCGAGGCGCGCGGTCACGCGATCGATCAACGAGGTAGTGA
>JBDUAS010000561.1:0-2475 GCA_040004535.1 Deltaproteobacteria bacterium | reverse complement strand
TGCATGGCACATCGAGGGCAGTGGTCGGAACACGAGGCGCGCAGCATCCTGATCGCATGGCGCAAGAGCGGAATGTCGATCGAGCGCTTCGCAAAGGAGCGCGGCCTGGTGCCTCAGCGGATCCGCTGGAGGAAGGCCAAGCTCGAGGGCAAGAGCACCGCGAACCGCCCCGGGATCTCCGGAGACTCGTTGTCGTGAGTCAGGCAGCCATCGCCTGACTCTGTTGTTGATAGTACGCCGCTTCGAATTCCGCGGGTGGCACGTAGCCAAGCGGCTCGAGCAGGCGGCGGTTGTTGAACCAGTCGACCCAGACGAGCGTCGCGTACTCGACAGCGTCGATGTTGCGCCACGGCCCTTGGCGCCGAATGACCTCGGTCTTGTAGAGGCCGTTGATCGTCTCAGCGAGGGCGTTGTCGTACGAATCGCCGACGCTTCCGATCGAGCGCTCGATGCCCGCGGCGGCGAGTCGCTCGGTGTATCGAATCGACGTGTATTGCGTCCCGCGATCGCTATGTACGACGAGTCGCTCAGCGTCGGCGCACCCATGCAGCGCTTGCTCGAGGGCGTCGAGCGCGAGGTCGCTTCGCAACGAGCTCGATACGCGCACCAGCCGACGATGCGGCGCGAGAAGACATCGATGACAAACGCGACGTAGACAAAACCGAGCCAGGTCGCGACGTACGTGATGTCCGCGACCCACAGCTGGTTCGGCCTCGACGCCTTGAACTCGCGATGCACGAGGTCCGGCGGACGCATCGCGTTCTCGTCAGCGACGGTGGTGACCTTGAACGCGCCACCGCGCACGGCCCCGTGGAGACCCATGTCGTGCATCAGCCGCTCGACGGTGCACCGCGCGACGTCGTGCTTCTCGCGGCCGAGCTGCCGCCACACCTTGTCGGCACCGTAGACCGCGTAGTTGTCGTTCCACACGCGTTGAATCTGCGGACGCAGTTGCTCGTCGCGCTTCTCGCGCGAAGGACGCCGCTCCGGATCCTCGGCCCGAGCACGATGCTCGTAGTACGTCGACGGGGCGATCGGCAAGACCTCGCAGATCGGCTCGACCCCGTACTCATCGCGACTATCGTCGATGAACGCCACCATCACTTCGGTCGGCGGTCGAGCTCCGCCTGGGCAAAATACGCCGACGCCTTGCGCAGGATTTCGTTCGCGCGCTTCAGCTCGCGCACCTCGCGCTCGAGCTCCTTCATCCGCTCGCGCTCGTTCGTCGTCAGGCCAGGGCGCTTGCCGGTGACGCGCTGCGTCTGTCGGACCCACTTCCGCAGCGCCTCGCTCGAGCAGCCCATCTTCTCGGCGATCGACACGATGGCCGCCCACTGCGACGCGTGCTGGTCCTGCTGCTCGAACACGAGCCGAACGGCCCGCTCGCGCATCTCCGCTGGAAACTTACTCTGTCGTCCCATTGCTCCAATCCTCTCAAGGTTAGGAGCCTCCGGGAAAACCGGGGCGGTTCACCGCTCGCAGGCGGCCGACCGCGCGCAAACAGAAACTGTGCGAACCGAACACAAAGTGCCGGACGACGAGCGCACGTGCCCGAGCTGCGGGAACGACAAGCTCAAGCCGATCGGCGAGGGCCGGAAGACCACCGTCTTCGAATTTGTCCCTGCACGCTTCGTCCGTCACGAACACGTCCAAGAGGTGCTGCGCTGTCGCTGCGGCGATTACGTGGTCACCGCGCCAGGCGCACCGAAGGTGATCGAGAAGGGCCGGTACGGCGCGAGCCTGCTCGCACACCTCGCCGTCGCAAAGTGTGCGGACCACTTGCCGCTCTATCGGCTCGAGAAGGACTTCGCACGTCGCGGCTTCCCGATCGCGCGCTCGACGATGAACGACCTCCTGCACCGCACGAGCGAGCTGACGCAACCTCTCTGGCAGCGCCTCCTCGATCAGATCCGCGTGCGCCCGATCGTCGGCGCCGACGAGACGCGCCTGCTGATGCAGAACGACGGCACGGGCAAGCCAAAGAACGGCTTCGTCTGGACCTTTGTCGCCGCCGACGAGCACCGGGATCAAGACGTCGCCTACGTCTTCGCTGGCGGCCGCAGCGGCGAGACACCGAAGCGCCTCCTCGGCGGCACGAAGGGCACGCTGATCGTAGACGGATACAGCGGCTACAACGTCGTCGCGGAGGTCTCGCGGCGCAAGCGCGCCGCCTGCCACGCGCACCTGCGACGCTACTTTCACGAGGCGTTACCGACCGCGCCGGTCGCGCAAGAAGCGATCGATCTGATCCTCGGGATCTATCGTGTCGAGCACGACGCGAAGGAGCAGGAGATCACCGGAACGAAGAAGCATCTGCGTTTGCGCCGGGGCCGAGCAGGCCCGATCCGGGACGAGCTGCACGAGTGGCTACTGCGGCAGAAGCCGCGACATCCGCCGAAGAGTCCGATCTCGGCGGCGATCCGATACGCCCTGAATCAGTGGCGCGAGCTCGGACGATTTCTCGACGATGCTCGT
>JBDUAS010000080.1:0-26976 GCA_040004535.1 Deltaproteobacteria bacterium | reverse complement strand
CTCGCTCTCGAAGAGCTGGCTGCACGAGAAGGTCTTCGGCACCGCGGTCGTGCCGGCCCAGGACTTAGCGGCGTGGGCGCCGATCTTCCGCGCGGCGGCGCCGGCCCAGGCTTCGTTGTTTGTCGCGCGCGCCTTACTCGAGCACGCGGTTCCCGTCGCGGCCGAGCTCGGGGTTCGCCGCGCGCGCACGATCGCGATCCTCGCCGACCGCGGCATCGCAGCCGTCACCCCGGCGAGCGGCTACCTCATTCCGATCGAGCTCGCCGCCGAGGTCGTGCTCGCGCGGCATCGCGTGCTCGTGATCCCGTTCGCGGTGTTCGGCGGCACGCGCGCGTGGTCATTCGCGAGCGCGCTCTCATGAGCCCGCTGTGTGGCGAGCTACTTCTTCTTGCGCGCGGCCGGTCTCTTCGATTTCGCGGTCGGCTTCTTCGCCACCTTCTTCGCCGGCGCCTTCGAGGCCACCGGTTCGGCCGCGGCGGCATGCGTCACGGGTGGCGGCTTGTCGCCGGGCTTCTCGATAAACTGGCTCCAGTCGACCTTCGAATCGGCGCGCGCATCGATCGCCTGACCGAGCAGACCGAGGGAGATGGTGACTGCGAGCGCGAGCCGGAGCATCAAGCGTCGCTAAAGCATGCGGCGTACCAGCGGATCCACGCGGCAACGCCACGACATTCCACGCGGGCAGCTGAGATCGTTTTCCCCACCACTATGGTGTTCAACCCTCGCCGAGCGAAACCACGGTAAGGGCGCTACCATCCGAGCCCCCGTGACGCAGCCCAACCGCATCGTTGTCGCGCTGACCTCGCTCGCCGGTTCGGTCGATGTCGAGGCCAAGGCGCTCGCGACCGACCTCGGCGCGACCCCCTATGAAACGCGCATGAAGCTCGCGGCCGGATTGCCGGCGATCGTGTTGTCGACGACCGACGCCGAGGCTGCGAACCGACTCGCCGGCCAGCTCCGCGCGCGCAAGCACCGAGCGTCTGTATGCCGGGCCGGCGAGGTCGTCGCCGCGAGCGCGATGGTCTCGATGCGCACCTTCCACATGGACGGCGAGGGCCTCGACACGGGTGTCGAGCAAGTGCGGTGGTCGGATCTGTCGGCGATCGTCCACGCGCGCACGCCGCAACAAACCGAGCACCACGAGACGGTCAAAGAGAAGAAGTTCTCGCTCGGCCGGGCCGTGATGTCCGGCGGGTTGGTGTTGAGCAAGACCGTCAAGCGTGAGGTCACGACCCACGGCGAGTCGTCGGAACACGTCCTCTATCTGTTCCGCGCGAGCGGTGACATCCCGTGGCTGATGCGCGAGCACGGCACGAACTACAGCGGTCTCGGCACCGCGCTCGATCCGACGTCGACCCGCAACTTCATGCAGGCGATCGAGCTGTTTCGCAGGCGCGCGCCGCATGCGCGGTTCGACGACAGCCTGGTCCGTCGCTCGGTCCCCGATATCGATCTGTACGCGCACTTGATCGCGACCGCATAGGTTCTGCGCTACCGTCCGCGATGGGTGGTGCGCGCGTTCTGGCTCGGCGTGTTGTTCGTGGTCGGCATGATCGTCGGGATCGTGCTCGCACTGCCGATCTTCGTGTTCAGCTTCATCCGCGCGGCGCGGGCCTTTCATCCACGTGGTACGGTGTGCCGGGCGGAGCTCGTCGCGCTCGATCCGGATATCGGTGCGCGGGTCGCCGGACCTGCGCGCGTACGGCTCTCGGGTTCCACGGGCGACGAGAATTCGACCGTGCAGACGGTGCTCGGCATGGCGATCAAGCTCGCGAACGGCCAGGACCTCCCGCTCGCCACGTTCGAGGCGTTCGCGAAGCTCGGGGCTGCGACGAAGAATACGAACGTCGCCGATTACCTCGCAAACGAGTTCGCGTCGGTCTCGCCGTGGCGCGTGAGCGGGCTCGGCATCATGTGGCTGCGCGCGGTGCCGACCACGCCGGCGGCAGCCGTGACGGGAACCCGCGTGGAACGGCTCGCTACGCGGATCGCGGCGGCCCACGCCACGTTCGTGCTCGAGGCGCGTGATGCGCCGGGACCGGACGCCGCGGTGCGCTCGCGGCTCGCCGAGCTCCGCCTCGTCGAGCGGCTCGCCGACGACGATCCGCGGTTCGAGATCTCGATGTTTCACACCGCCGCCGGGATCGTGCCGACGGGTATGCGCAACGGCATTCGCGCGATCGTCTATCCGGTCAGCCAGCTCGCGCGCCGGCTACGCGGCGGCTGATCGCTACGGTGCGATCCGCACACCATCACGCATGACCTCGCCCGTGCGCGTCGCGTGAACACCCGCGAGCACGCTCGTCGCGCCCTCCTCCACCGAACGCGGCGCGCCGCGACCTCCCATGTCGGTGCGAACCCAACCGGGGTCGGTCGCATTCACCCGGATCTCGCGCGGCGCGAGCTCGGCCGCGAAGATCCGGGTCAGTGCGTTGAGTGCCGCCTTCGAGACGCCGTACGCGTCGGTGCCCCAACCCTTGCCGCCGCCGCGCATGAAGTCGTGCACGTGAGTGACGAGCGCATCGCGGGTCAGCGCCGGATCGGCGAGCACCTTGCGATGTGCCGGATCGAGGTTCGCGAGCGCGCCGAGCCCACTCGTCACGTTCGTGATCGTCGCGCCATCGCGAAGCAACGGCAACGCTGCGAGCGTCATGCGCAGCGGTCCGAAGAAGTTCGTCTCGATCGTCTGGGCGAGGCCGCTCGACGCACCGTAGACGCCCGCGTTGTTGACGAGCGCAGCGATCTTCACCGCACCATCGCGCAGCTTCTGGATCGCGGTCGCGAGCGATGCTTCGTCGGTCACGTCGATCGCGACGCCCTTGAGGCGCCCTCCGGTGTCCTTGCGCAAGCGCGCCGCCGCCGCGTCGCCCTTCGCGCGATCGCGCGCGCCGATCAACACGTCCCAGCCGTCCGTCGCGAGCACGCGCGCGACCTGTTGCCCGATCCCGCGATTCCCGCCGGTGATCAGTGCGGTCTTGGTCATGAGCGAACTCTAATCCACTGAGTCGGACTCGGCGTTTCGTGTGCACGTAATGTACAGAGCGCGCTCGTCGGCCCGAGCGTAATGTCCGCGCAAGGTGACCATGCGTGCTCCATGGCGTTTCGCGATCGTCTTCGTCGTCGCATGTGGTCCGTCGAAAGGCGGCGGCACCGGCGCTGGTGCCGATGGCAACGGACCACCCGAAGTACACACGTATGTCGATCCGACGCTGCCGCCGAACATCGGTGACCAGTTCGATGGTCTGACGCTCGATCCGGGGCTCTCGCTCGTCTATCCGAATTCCGGTGCGGTGATTCCGCGCGATGTCGGATCGATCGACGTGCAAGGCGCGACCGTCGCGGGACTCGAGGTCTATCGCGTGCGCTTCGCGTCCGACGACGGTAACGAATTGCGCGGCTACGTCCCGCAAGCGTCGTGGCTGCCCGACGACGCCAACTGGATGTGGTTGATGGGCCGCGCGGCCGGCCACACGCTCTCGCTGTCGATCGCCGGCGCGCACTACACGAACGGCCAGCTCTCCGGCCCCGGGATGGTCTCCACATCGCAGCCCCTGATCGTCTCGCGCGACGCCGCGACCGGCGCCTTATTCTACTTCGCGACGACCGGCGACCAGATCAGCGGCACCGGCACGCTGCAGCGGCTGTCGCTCGGTAGTCGCACGCCCGACGTGTTCATGAATGGCACCGTCGCCGGCAGCCAGTGCGTCGGCTGCCACGCGATCTCGCGCGATGGCTCGCGCCTGTCGTTCGTCGGCATGGATTCGCTCGGCAACAGCCGCAAGACCTCGCTCGTCGACGCGATGGATCCGACGATGCGCACCGCGGTCACCAGCGCGGTCGCGATCGGTACGTTCAACCCCGACGGCACGCGCTACCTCGCGAGCTCCGGTGGTGCGCTCTCGCTCTACGACGCCGCGACCGGCGCCGTGATCGCGGCCGTGCCGACCTCGGGCCCGGCGCTCTATCCCGATTGGTCGTGGGACGGCAACACGATCGTGTTCGTCCGTCCGTCGGCGCTCTGCGCACCGGGCTTCCTCGACTTCGGCCAGCAGGACATCTTCGTCTACGGCGGCTCGATCGTGACGATGCAGTGGGACGGCTCCAAGTTCTCGAACGAGAAGGTCGTCGTCGCGGCCGATGCGAGCTCGAACAACTACTACCCGTCGTTCTCGCCCGACGGCAGCTGGATCGCGTTCGCACGCGCGAGCACGGCCGTCGCATCGAGTTGGTCCGTCGCCGCTACCGCGTGCAACGGCCAGACCGGCGCGGGCCTGTCCTACGACAATCCCTCGTCTTCCGTGTGGGTGATGCCCGCCGCCGGCGGCGCCCCGACGCGCCTCGACACCGCGAACGACGGCACCACGCTCACGAACTCGTGGCCCAAGTGGGCACCGAAGGCCGACGGCGAATATCTGTGGATGTCGATGTCGTCGACGCGCCCGTACGGCACGCGTCTCACCGGCGCCGACGCGCATCATCAGGTGTGGTTCACCGCGATCCGCCGTCCCGGCACGAGCGGCGATCCCTCTGCGCCCGCCGTGTGGTTCCCGTTCCAGACGCTCGCGACGAAGAACCACGTCGGCCAGTGGTCGTATCAAGTCGGCAACTTCGTCATCGAGTAGCGCCGGTCGTTCGACGCGAGCCGAACGACCGCGCCGCGCTCGCAGCAAGAGCGCCACGACCTGTGACCGATCGCGAACGTGCTGCACGTCGAACGCGCGACTTCGCGCGGGCGGCTGCACGGCAAACAGTTCGAGACGCTCGAGGCGCAGCGCTCGTGGCTCGCCAAGCACTCCGAGGTGCTGGCCCGGCTACGCGAGGGCAAGCTGCCGGTATGATCGGTGTTGCACTCGTGGTGGAACGGCATCACGCGCGGAGTAATGACCCGCGAAGCGCGGGTTCGACTCCTGCCGAGTGCACTACGGAACGATCACCGACGCTGGCGATGTCGGATTCACCATCGCGGCGGCGACGCGTAGCGCGACCGTCACGATCGTCATCGTCGGGTTGAAGCCGGTCGAGGTCGGGAACAGCGAGCCATCGCTCGCGTAGAGGTTGCCGATGTCCCAGAACTTGCCGTTCGGATCGCACACGCTCGTCGCCGCGTTCGTGCCGAACCGCAGCGTGCCCATGATGTGCTGCGATGTCGGAATCGCATCGCGCGGCGCGATCATGGGGATCGAGTGCGACGTACTCCGCCTCGGCCGTGACTGGCACGACGATCGCGGGCGCGAGCCCTGCGGTCTCAGCGGCAACCGGCAGCGCGGCTTCCGACGGCGCTGACATCACCAGCGGCGTCGCGCAGGCTGAAATCACGAGGAGCGCGACAAGTGCTCGCATCAGCGCACGCGCCACGGTGAGTGACCGCGCGCGAGCACGTCGGTCGCCCACTGGGTCGTCTTGTCGGCGTGACACGTCGTGCACGGGTTCGGCATCCCGTACTTCTCGGTCATCGCCGGCGTGATGAATTCGAACGTATGCGCACGCACGCGCACGTCGGCGATCGTCGTCTCGATCAGCGGCATGTGGCACGCGACGCACTCGCTCCCCGCGCTGGTCGCAGCGTGCTGAGTATGCGCGGCCAACGTCGCGCCCGCGGGACCGTTCGCGCCGTTGGGGCTGTGGCACTCGAGGCAGAGTGCGTTGCCGCGCTCGCGCAGCTGGCCGGGGTTGTCGGTGCCGTGGACGTCGTGGCAGCTCGCGCACGTGACGCCGTGACGTGCCATCACGCTGCGGACGAAGTCGTTACCCTGCATCCGGTTCTTGTGAGCGGTGCCGTCGGCGAAGTGCATGAACGTGGTCTCGCCGAGCTTGTGATCCTCGAGCTGCCAGAACGTCGAGAGGTCCAGCCCGACCCGAAATCCCACAGGCCAGTCGAAGTAGCGGCCCTCGATCGGGTTCGTCGTCGGTCGGCCCTGCGAGTGGCACTGGATGCAGACGTCGTCGGCGTGAAGGTCGTCCATCCGCGAAGGGTTGAGGATATTCGTCTTGGAAGGCGCCGCGACGTGCTCGGAGCCGCCGCCGTGACAGCGCTCGCAGCCGACGTTCCACTCGGCGACCTGCTTGGTCTTCACGTCGTAGCCAACCGAGTGGCAACCGTCGCACAAGGGGCCGGTGGGACGTTGCTGATTGTCGGGCGGATAGAACGGCTCCCACCAGTCGGTGTTCGCGGCGACGAAGTACTTCCGCCACACCCGGTTCTTCACGTCCCATTGGACGGGCTCGGGGAAGTAGTCATCGCCGACCTTGCGCAGGTAGCGCTGCTTCCACCGGCTGCCGTAGACCAACGCGATGTCCTCGACCCGGAACGGAGCGATGTCGTTCTTCGCCAGATCCCCGAGGATGATCGACGGGTCGCGCTTCGGGTCTCGCACGACGTTCGCCATCGGCGTCTTGACCCAGCGATCGTAGATCGCGCGATGACACGGCGCGCACGCACGAGAGCCAACGTATGTCGTCGTCGCGTGCTGTTCGATCGACCGCGGCTCGGGTGGAGGCGCCGTGCGATGCGACGCGGTGCACCCGCTGACGCACGCGCCGATCACGAGCACCACGAACACCCGCATGACCCGTCTACTCTAAGCGGTCGGCGTTGCGGAAACCTAGGGCGCGCCGAGGTACTTCGCGATCACGTCGAGGAACCGCGGCGTCACCCGCGCGGCCGAGCCGAGGCCGCCGCGCTGGAGCTGGAGCGCGAGGGTGAGCGGAATCGTGCCGTGCGGCGTGACGACGCCGAACGCGAGCACGAACAAGCTGTCGTCGGGCGGCCGCTTGCCGCACACCAGCTGGAGCGGGGCAATGTGGCTCGCATTCCAGGCCGCGCACGCTTCGGGTTGGCGCGCGACCTCCGCGAGCGAGTCGGTCGTGCCGGTCTTCGCGCCGTAGATCACGACGCGGCGATCCGAGAGCATCGCAGCGAGCCCGGCCCGCGCGGTGCCCTCGCGGATGACCGCGCACAGGCCGCCGCCGGCACCGAGCACGTTCGTGGTGCGATCGGCGGTGTCGGAGCACGACCAGGTCGGCGTCGTGCCGGTCGCAGGCGCCGGGAACCAGCTCGCGGCGACGTTGCCGTAGACGACGCGCGAGAACGCATCGGCGAGCTGCGCGAGCGATCCGATCGGATGTGCGCCGGCACCGCGGAGGAGCTGGAAGTACTCGCGTACGGGCACGCGGGTCTGGCCCGGCGCGTCGCCATCGAACACCTCGAGCCGATCGGGGCCGAGCGAGACGAGGTAGCGCAGGTCGCGCGACGGCGCGTCGATCGGTAGCGCGCGTGCGGCGCACACGTCGGCGCGATCCGCAGCGCGCACGCATGAAGCGCGATCGCCGGTCGTGCACAGCGGCCGGCCGAGCAGCGCCTCGACCCCGATCCAGAGCGGCGTGCGGCGCAATCCCGCGACGACGAGACGGTGGCCTTGCACGATCGGGCCGACGGCGTCGTCGATCGCGAGCGGCGTCGAGGTCGGCCAGCTCGCGAGATCGGAGCCGGTGACGTCGGCGAGCGAGAGCGGGCCGGCCTTCGTCGACAACCGACCGCTCGGTAGCGCGAGCCCGATCAGGCCAAGCCCCGCCTGATACCAGTTCGGCGAGTGCGCGAGGAACTCGTGAACGTCGGCGGTCGTCAGCTCGCCTGCGAGCGAGGTCGGCGGGCAATGTCCGAGCAACGGCGCGACCGAGACGCCGCGGTGCGCCTTGCAGCCCGGCGCGTGACCGGCGGCGGTGAGCGACAGCGCATGAAGCTCGTCGGGAAATGCTTGTTCCGCGGCGCGCGCGACGATCGCCTTGAACGTCGAGCCGACCGCGATCGGGAGGTTCCACTCGACGCGCTCGCGATCACTCTCGCCATGCTCTTCGCGCAGCTCGATCAGCGCGGCCTCGGCGTCGCGATCGGCAGGCGCGTAGGCGAGCGGTTCGCGTCCGGGCACGCGGCTCTGTTGAGCAAGCAGCTCGCCGGTGTCGCCGCGCAACAGGACGTACGCGATCCGCGTCGGTATCACCGTCGGCGGTGGCGTTGCCGTCCGCTTCTTGTCGGCGGGCTTCGCCGCTGCGTCCGGTGCCGGCGCGGACGCGAGCTGCTCGACGACCGCATCGAGCGCGAGTGCGAGCTCGGGCTGGAGCGCGACCTTGCACTCCATCACCCCGTCGAGCCGGCTCGCCGTGCACACCCGATCGCGCGTGATCGGCGGCGGCACGAGCGTCCCGCACGCGGGGGGATGCGTGGCCGGGCGTGCGAGTGCCACATGGATCCAGCCATCGAGGCCGAGCGAGTGATCGAGCTCGTACGGGTTGACCCAGCCGAGCTCCGGCAGCGCACTGCCGTACGGATAGGTGCGGCGCCCGCGATCGACATCGTCGGCGAGCAACGGTTCGGTCGCCGGCCGGACCTGGACGACGATCCGATGCTCGGCAGCTCCCGCGACGACGAGCGACATGTGATCGAGCCCGACATCATGCGCGTGCCAGACCTGGCGCCACGCACCGGCGTCCATCGCGAACAGTGCGCCGTCGCCGTGCAACACGAGCCCGCGCGGCGTGACCTCGATCGACGTGCCGCCGCCGAGCACGACCGTGCCCGCTCGTGCGATTCCGGTCGGTACCGTCGCCAGCTCGAGCGCCGGCGCGCCCGCACGGAGCCGCACGATCCGGCCCCCGACGATCAGCTCGCCCGCATCGAGCGCCGCCGCACCGAGAGGCTCGGCGACGACCCGGATCCTCGGCCCGCGGCGCGCACTCCCCCGCCCGCGCAACGCGATCGCCGGCTCGTCGTCCCCTGCGACGGCGCACGTCGCGCGTGGGTTCGATCCACCGGCCCGCGTGATCGCGAGCCGCAGCTCGGGCCCACCGGCATGGAACACGGCACTGCACGTGTCGCCGGAACGCGTCAGGCGCCAATGGCCCGCGCTGCCGTGACACGCGTCGAGCGCGCCCAACCCGGCCGCTCGATCGACTGCATACGTCGCGCGGAGCTCGCGATCGAAGCGGATCGTCCCGGCGTCGGTCGGAACGCCGCCGAACGTGTCGGGCACGAGCGTCGCGATCGCTCCGCTCTGCTCGCGCCACGGGCACGCGACGGTCGGGCCGTAGTCGAGCGCGGCCGCGATCCGCGCGTCATCGACGGGCACCCGCGCCAGCGCGACCGACGCCGACCGCGCGACGACGATGCCGCCGGCACAGGCCGTCGTCGCGAGCGCCGCGAGCGCGATCCGGCGAGCCCGCACGACGCGCGCGGTCTTGCGCACGCGCTCGTCATCGGTGTCGTGATCCTCCGCGCCGAGCGCGCACCACGCGATCGCGATCACGAACAACCACAAGTCCGAAGGACTATCGATGCCGAGCCCGGGCCAGCTGATGCCGGTGAGCGGCAACACGCCGAGCGACGCGAGCGGCTGGTACATCGCGAGCACGCCGAGCACCACTGCGACGAGCCAGCGGCTGCGCTGCGCGCGACTCGCGTGGCGGTGCGCGACGCTCGCGAACGCACCGGCCGCAGCGACGAGCAAGAGGAGGAGCAGCGTGGTCTGCGCGATGCCGGCCATCCCGCTCTCGCGCGCGATCAAGACCGGCAGATAGTCGTTCTCGACCGAGTGAACAACGCCCGGATCGACGATCCGCGCGCCGAACAGGCCTTCGCCGTGCCAGCGATCGGGAGTCCCTGCGTCGGGCAGCACGGCCTCGCGCCAGGCCGACGCGGTCGCGGCGAAGCGGTGACCGTCGTGGAGGAGCGCATAACCAGGATCGATCACCGAGGCGACGCGATCCGAGATCACGCCGTGCCCCGCGGTCGCGCGCTCGAGCACCTCGCCGCGCGCGCCCCACATCGCGAGCGCAGCAACCGCGGCGAGCGCGTGCGGCAACCATGCGCGCCGGTACGCGCGCGCGAACACGGCGCCGAACCCGAACAAGCCGACCGCGACGAGCGGTGCGTGACACGCGACATCGGCACCGTGCTCGAGCCACGCTCGATCGCTCGCGAGATACGCGCCCGCGATCGCGGCGGCGCCGAACGCGACGGCGACCGCGCCGTGGACCGCGATCAAGCGCGCGTGCTCGCGCTCGAGGATGCCGATCCGATTCGCGCGCGACGCGTCGTAGACCGCATCGTGATACGCGACGAGCATTGCGAGCGCGAGCCCGATCGCGCCGATCGCGACGGAAACGCCGGTGTCGTACGCGGCGAGCGCGAGCGCCGCGCCGGTCAGTGCAAGCGCGATCCCGATCCGACGCCGCACGGACACCGCGGCGCCGGGCGCGACCGCGACCCGCAATCCGGCATGACCCGCGAGCACGAGTGCATACGCGAGCGCGAGCTTGATCAACACGCCGTGGGGCGCGAGCACGCGGGCACCCACCGCGGCGACGGCGATCGCGGTGAGGATCCACTCCGGCGCGAGCTGCGGCAGGTGCGCGCGGGTTCGCAGCTCGGATGCGCGCGGCGCGAACACCGCGACCAGCGACAGCCCGATCATCGCGTAGCGCGCCGTCGTCAGCTGGGGTGGGCCGAGGCCGAGAGCGAACCAGGCGACGGCGAGCCAGCCCGCCCATGCGAGCAGCGCGTAGCTCGTGCGCCGCGCCGCGATGCCGGCGAGCGTCGCGCCGATCAGGGCCGCCTCGAGCGCGTTGTCGGCGATCCGAGGACCGGTGGGTGCGAGGTCGCGCAGGATGTCGATCCGATACGCCCAGACCAGGCGCCAGCACACGAGTGCCGCGAGGCCTCCCGCGACCACCGCGATCCGCAACACGTGGGCGAGTGCGGGCGCGCGGCGGCGCGAGCGCGGTGCGAATGCGAGCAACAAGCACGCGATGACCAGCGGAATCCCGACGGCGAGGGCCGCGCGCAGATTACGGCCGACGACGGCATCCGGATCTGCAACGATCGGCACCGCGACCACGTCGAACGCACCGAGCGCGAGCTCGCATCCACCGTCGTGCGAACGGGCCTGCGGCGACCACGCGGTGCAATCGGTCGGATCCGGCGGCACCGCGACGATCTCGGCACCCGCGGCGGGGAGCTCCCACGTCGCGAGGCCAGGCACGGGCTCGTCGTCGCGGCCGATCCGTACGACATCGCCGGCGCGCAGCGTCGTCCGCGCAGGATGACCAGCGGGCGCGAGCTCGATCCGGGTGCCTTCGGCGCGCACGGTGAACGCGGCTGCGGTGCAGTCGGTGACCGAGAGGGTCGCGTGCGGCGGCAGCACGAACGTCTGCGGCGGGCATGCGACCGTGACGACGATGCCGCGCGTATCTCGCGTGACCTCGGCGACCTTCGCGGTGCCGTGGCCGGGCATGCGTACCCCGGCAGTCGCGGCGTGGCCGATCGTGATCGCGTGGTCGACCGCGAGCGTGATCGCACGTAGCTCGAGCGTGACGCGTGGGCCGCGGCGGAGCTGTGCGTCGTGCGCGAGGCTCGCGTCGGTGCCGCCCCACACCCAGATCGCGCCTGCGATGATCACCGCGTGACCGAACGCAGCCGCGACGAATGCTGCGCGCCCGATCACCGCGTCAGGATTCGCGCGCGCGCGCGTGGTCGCGAGTGTCGCCACGACGACGAGGCCGCACAACGCGGCGAACCACAGCGCGACGTCCATCAGCGCCTCTTGGCCGGCGCCGCTGCCGGCGCCTTGACCGGCGCGGCATCCGGTGGCGGCGGCGGCGGAGCAGCATCGACCGGCGGCGGAGGCGGAGCGGCATCGACGGGCGGTCCCACCACCGGCAGCGGTTGCGGCGGGGCGAGCTGCGGCGGGGTCGGCCCGCGCAACACGAGCACGACCAGCAACGCGATCACGATACCGACGCCGGCGGCGATGCCGGCGAGGATCCGGCGATCGGTCGCGCGCTGCTCTGCGGCGATCCGCGACGCCGCTCGAATGCGCTGCTCGAGTCGCTCGAGCTCGGTCGACACCGCGGCGAGTCGCATCGCGAGCGCACGTTCGCTCGCGCCGTCGACGGCTTGCGCGACGACCGCGCCGACCCCGGCGGCCTCGCGCTCGACGCGGGCGCGGACCTCCGCGCCGAACCGCATCCAGTCATCGAGCAGCGCATCGGCGTGGCGCAGCATCTCGGCGAGCTGGGCGCTGACATCGTCGAGCGCGCGCGCGGGTTCAGCCATGGATGAGGGCCTTCAGCGAATCGGCGCGACGCGCGACCGCGGAGAGGAGCTGCTCGCGGCGCGGCGCCGGTAACAGCGCGTGCCAGCGCGCCTCGGCGATGGCCCACGCGGGGTCGCGATCGGCAAGCAGCTGGGCGAGCACGCGGAGCGCGACCCGATCGGCGAGGTCCTCTACGTCCCGTGCGAGCTTGCCGCGGCCCCAGGCATTCAGCGTGTAGAGCCAGTCGCCGGGGTCGCTACCGATCGCCGTGATCACGTCGTCGATGGTGCGCTCTGCGCTCGCGAGCTCGCACGCGAGCTGCCAACCCCGCGCCGCGCGCGAGCCCGGTTCGGTGACGGCGTGCACCGCGAGCTCCGCGGCCCGATCCGCGCCACGCTTCGCGATGCCCGCCGTAAACGTGCCGCGCCGCGCGCCGCGCGCCGGCATCAGCCGCTCGACCTGCGCGATCGCGCGCGGTAAGCCGAGGTGCGTCGGATCGCCGACCGCGGCACTGCCACCGTCGAGGAGCGCGCGCGCGACGCCCGCGAGATCCGGCAGTGCCGGTGGCGTCGCCGGTACCGGTTCGGTGGTCGCCTCGGTCCATGGCGCCGCGAGCGCAGGCACGAGCTGCGCGAGCGACTCCGCGACCGCGAGCGCGAGCCCGGTATAGCGACGGCCGTCCGCAGCGACCGCGACGAACGGTAGCGCCCACGCGACCTCGTCACTCGAGAGCTGCCACAAGGCACCGCCGCTCGCCGACGGAAGGCGCTCGGCGAACGACGCGCGAAGCTCGCGATCGCCCTCGCTCGGATACCAGTGAAACTCTCCCGCGTGCGCGACCGGCGTCGGGTGCTTCTGCAGCCACGCGTAGCGGGTCATCGCGGCCCCGGCGGGCGTGCCCAGATGTCGGTGGCCGTCGCGGTGGCGGACGCTGGGAGCGGCGAGTCGTCGAGTGACGGCGATGACATCGCTGGCGCGCCACCCGGGTCTGCGATCGGCGATGCGGTCAACCCGCCGCCTTCATCCACCGTCGAGACTGCGGATCCCATCACGGGGGTCGGCGTACTCCCACGAGACCTCGCCGGCTCGCGCATCACCGACCCCTCCGCTCGCACCTTCTCCGCCGCTGCGCCCGGCGCGCGGGCCGGCATTCCCGACCATGCGAGGTCGGTCACCGCCCCTCGCCCTCCACCCGGTCCCGCGACCGCGAGCTTGGGCGACCCCAGGGTCGGCCACGAGCGCACCGGCTCTGCCACGGCTCGAGCCGGCGTCTCTTCGGTTCGCGTCACGACGTGGTCGCTCGTATCCGCCGGCGTCCACCGTGGTAGCTCGCTCACCCATTCGAGAAAGCGCCGATGTGCATCGCCGCTGAACGTTCCGGGGCCATCGTCGTACTCGTACGCGAGCGTCGCGGCATCGACGTCGACGTCGACGGTGCTGCGGATCGCCGTGTCATAGCGCAGATACTGGACCGTCACGTGACCGTCTCTACCGTCCTCGGCATCGAGGCAGTGCTCGCGCACGAGCTCGCGCGCGACGTGCTGCGCCGGTGTCGCCGGCTCGCCGCGAGGCCGGGTCGTGACCGCCACCACCTCGTCGCGGGGGGCGCCCCGCGCGCAGATCCGATCGACGACCGAGTAGCGGTTGATCGCGACGAGCGCGCGCGAGGCGTCGCGATCGATCGACGCGAACATCGGTAGCAATGCACGCAGGCGCACGTACGGGCTGCCCTCGTCGAACGTGCCGAGTGCGATCGGATTGCAGATCAACACCGGAGCGAACGAATAAGGTCGTCCGAGGTTCTCCGCCCGGCGCCGCCGCGCACTCACCAGCCGACCGAGCAGCGCGTGGTAATCCGCCGCGCTCGGCGAATAGATCTGCTCGCCGGCGACGTCCCAGAACACGATCTCGATCTCGCCGGCACTGTCGATCCGCCGGCGTGCGAGCAGCGCCGCCGCCCCGCCGAGCACCGCTCCGCTCGCACCGACGATCACCGCCGGCGCGACCGGGCCGCGCAATGCCATCGCCAGCCCGACCACGGCGAACAAGCACGCCGCGACGACGAGGCCGGTCACGCGCGCCAGTCGACATGCGAACCGTAACGAGCCGCGCCAGCCCAGCCGCTCGAACAGCGCGGCCGCGCGCACGCGAAACGTGAAGTGCGGCACCACCCCCGGTGGCGTCGCATCCGGGCGCTGCGCGCGCGGATCGAGGACGAGCCGCATCATCGCGAGATTGAGCTCCTGCTCGCTGCCGGTCAGGGCAGGCGCACGCCCATGCAGCGCGCGGATCGCATGGACCAGGAACTGAGTCTTGCCGTCGCCGCGCGCGCCCATCACCGCGAGATCGATCACGGCGGCAACGTCGTCGTCCGGATCGGTCAACGCGGCGAGCCCGCGCAATTCTGCGATCGGCTCGTCGCTGAACAGCGGCGTCCGTCGCGGCGTGGAGGGATCCATCGCGCTACTCGTCGTCGTTGTCGTTATCGCGGTCGTTATCGTTGTCGTCGCGGCCGTTGTTGTTGCCGGAGTCGAAATCGAAGTCGAAGTCGAAGTTGGGGATGTCGACGTTGATCTCGGGAATGGTGATGTGAAGGCCTCCCGGCTGGTGCTCCATGTACTCGCGCGGCATCTCCGGCATCGCGTGCATCGCATGCATCGGCGGCATCGGCGGCATCGGCGGCATCGGCGCCATCGGCGGCATCGGCGGCATCGGCGCCATCGGCGGCATCGGCGGCATCGGCGCCATCACCCAGCCAGGACCGCGCGCGTGACGATCGAGCTTGCGATCGAGCTTGCGATCGAGCTTCTCCATCGCGCGGTCGAGCTTTTCCATCGCGCGGTCGATCTTGGCCTGCACCGCAGCCTCGATCGCGGCGTCCTGGGCCTCGTCGTTGTCATTGTTATTGTCGTTGTCATCGTCCGCATCAGCGGAATTGTCGTCGTCGTCGTCGTGACCGCACGCTTCCGCGCGTGGGGGCTGATGGACCACAAGCCAGCAACCGACGACCGATGACACGAGCAGCGAAACGCGCATGGATCCTCCTAAGGGCCTAAAGAGCCGCGACCCGACCTGTCGGTGGACAGCGATCTTCGGGTTTATCCGGCGGGTCCTAAGTCGCTGAATCGCACGGAGTTCGCCTGGTTCGCCGCCGGGTACGCCAGCGCTCGATCGACCACGGTGTTGGTCGGGCAAGCGCCAGAGTACGAGCGAACTCTCAGCGAGCAGTGCGCCGCGCCCGTCTAGAGCAACGCCTCGCGGCGAATCCCGAGCTTCTTCATCTTGCTCTGCAGCGTTCCCGGCTTGAGCCCGAGCCGCGCGGCAGCTCCGCCACTGCCGTAGATCGTTCCACGCGTCGCCCGCAGAGACTCCTCGATCGCATCGCGCATGGCGTCCTCGAACCGCGGCCGTTCCCCCTCGCGCGACTTGCGTCCGGTCCTCTCACCCAGGTCGCGCGGCAGCTCGAGCGTCTTCCCCGCTCCGAGGATCAACGCGGTCTCGAGCACGTTTCTCAGCTCGCGCACGTTGCCCGGCCAGTCGTGTGCCTCGAGCTTGCGCAGGAGCGGCCGTGTAATCGGTGGTGGATCGATCTGAAGGGGTCCGACGAGCTGCGCGACGAGCTCGGTCGCGAGAGGCGCGAGATCGCCCCGGCGCTCGCGAAGCGGCGGCACGCGGATCTCGAACACGTCGAGCCGATAGAACAGGTCCTCGCGAAACCGGCCGTCGGCGACCATCGCCGCGAGCGGACGATTCGTCGCGGCGATGAGCCGAACGTCGACGTCGACCTGGGTCGTGCCCCCGACGCGCCGAATCGTCCGCTCCTGCAAGACCCGCAGAAGCTTCACCTGAGCTGCGAGCGACAGCTCCCCGACCTCGTCGAGAAACAGGGTCCCGCGATGCGCGCGCTCGAACAAGCCGACGTGGTGTCGGTCGGCGCCGGTAAACGCACCGCGCTCGTGCCCGAACAGCTCGCTCTCGACGAGGTGCTCGGGAAGCGCGCCGCAATTGAGCTGATGCAGCGGCCTATGCGCTCGCGGCGATCGCCGATGGATCTCGCGCGCGATCACTTCTTTGCCGCTGCCGGACTCACCTACAACGAGCACCGTCGTTGGATGCGACGCAACGAGATGTGCGCGCGCGAGCACTTCTCGCATCGCGACGCTGCGCGCGACGATGTCTTCAGGCGGCCGGGGCCGGAGGAGCTCACCGCGCAGCTCGCGGCTTTCGACATGGGCGCGGCGAGAGAGCTCTGCGACCCGATGCACGACACCGAGATGCGCCGTCGCAGTCACCATGATCTGATCGAGCGCGCCGCGAAACTCGGACGTTGTCAGCTCCTTCGGCAGCGGTCTCGTGGGAACGACCGCCAGGTTTGTCGCGATCGAGATAGCGCGCGGATCGGGTTTCGGGTCGACGAGCGTCCAGTCGCCCATCACTTGCTCGACTGCGATCGGCGAGGATCCGCGAAGCTCGACACGCCGGATCGAGAGATGACTCTCCAGGCGGATCGCGATCGCGCGTACGAACGCCCGCGGCGTATGCGAGTCGGCGACGGCCGCCAAAAGGTCGGTGAGCACGCGAAGGCCCGACGCCATGCGCCAGCATTCACCGAGATTTCGGTGTTTGCCACTGAGATTTCGGTGTCATAGCACTAGCAACGCGTTCTTTCAGGTACTTGGCGACGGCACGGACGCTGCTCTCTACGCCGCGCATGGCATACGTGATCACCCAGAAGTGCATCGGAACCTGCGACACCGCATGCGTCGACGTCTGTCCTTGCGACTGCATTCTCGGGCCGGTCGGGTTGGAAGAGCTACGCCGGGTCGCGCCATCCGAACGCGGCGCGCGGTTCCCCGGCATCCAGATGTTCATCGACCCGGACGTCTGCATCGATTGCGGCGCATGCGTTTCGGAATGTCCAGTCGCCGCGATCTATTTGGATGATGACGTTCCGACCGAGCGCAGCAGCGACATCCAGCGCAACGCGCAGTTCTTCGAACGCCGTTGATCAGGGGCAGGTGTGCGTCGAGCCGATCGAGTTGGACACGTTGCAGATCGCGACGTCGTCGACATGGGTACCGGGATCGAAGATCGGATCGTTACAAGACAGTCCGGTGTTGCTCGTCGGTGTGCGGCAATCGAGGTCGGCGTTACAGGTCCGGACGCAGACGTGCTCGGTCGCGCCAGCCCACCCGAGCGAACAGAACGAACCGGTCGGGCAGCCAGCGCTTCCCGATGCGCTACACGGCGCGACGCACTGCCCGGTTCCGATGCCGCACGTGCCGCACTCGGCGCCACCGCTACACGGATGGTTGTCGTCGCACGCCATCCCGAGGTTCTCGAGCGTGACCGGCGAATTGGTGCCACAACCGAGCGCGCCGACGAGCAGCGTTGCGAATGCCAGGTCTCCGAACGCCCGACTTGTGGACATGACCACAAGCTACCAGCCGCGATGGCCGACCCGGTGATGCCAAACACCGGCAAGTTCCCGCGAACCTCAGCAAGGTCACGGCGGGCCATCGCGTCAGTCGGGGATCCGGGTGTCGACCGCGACCCAGTTGAGCTCCCAGGTCTTGCCTTCGTCCGTGGAGAACGCCTGTTCGAATCGATACGAATTCCGCGTGATGTCGGAGAACACGCCGCGGACGTAGACCGTGCGGCCGTCGTAGATCTCGTGATCGTAGAACTCGCCCCGACCGCCGTTGAACGTTCCGATCGCGGGTGCGGTCATGGTTCCCATCGCGGCGTTCGCGTAGTTGAGGCTCCAGGTCTTGGTCGTGGGGTCGTAGAGGCGCAGCGACAGGCCATCGGTCTTCTGCCCATTCGCGCCGGTGACCTCGAGCTCGACGAGGTTCGCGCGACCGCCCCACACCGTTCTGATGATCGATGTGCCGTCCATCTCGACCCAGGTCGTGGATCCGGTGAGCGGGTGCACCAGGCGCTTCAGGTGCGTGTGCCACGTCCCCATCTCGAAGTCGAAGTCGGTGTTGTGGGCCGACGGCACGGCCGGCGCAGGTGCGTTCGAGTGCGCGCACGCGGCGACGACGAGCAGGACGGCGCGCATGTCAGCGCATCCGCGAGCGCGGGGTGGGGATCAGACGACGCTGCTCCACCGACGGCACGTCGAGGCGCTTGTAGGTCTCGAACGTCGCGAACCAGACGAGGCCGTGCTCGCCCGTCCGGATCGGATGGTTCGGATAGTTGTTCTCGACCGGATCGGTCGCGAACGTCGCGAGCAGCGTGCCGCCGACTGCGGTGATGCGTGCGCTGACCACGCGACGCAGGTCGTCCGCAGTCGCTGCAGATAACGGGGCTCGGCCGACGTGCGTGTACATGCCGACGGTGGTGTCGCCGGTCGCCGGTGGTGCGAGCTCGCCAATCGGCTCGACGAGCAGCACGTTGTCGGTGTCGACGAACCACGAGTTGACCTCGGTCCGGTGCTCCTTCCACATCGCACCGTCGGCGTAGAACGCCGTGAGCACGCGCTTGCGGGTCTCGAGATCCGGGCACGCGCGCAGCCACACGAACCGGTTCGGGTCATCGGCATCGAGGAACGTGCCGAGCATGCGCGCACCGAGTCGCTCTTGCTCGGTCATGAACAGCGCCTCGAAGCGCTCGACGAGGGACGCGCGCTTGTCGGGAAGCGTGGTGTAGTCGCGGAGGTCGACGATCATCGGCGCAGCGTGACTCGCAACTGGTATGGTCGGTAGCACCAGATCATGGCCGTTGCACCATACCAGTCGAGACGCGCCGCCGGCTCGTTGCTCCTCGACCTCGACCGGGGCCGAGCCACGCCGCTGTTCGACCAGATCTACACGCAGATCCGTACGCGCATCCTCGCAGGGCAGCTCGGTCGCGGCGCCACCCTGCCCTCGTCTCGCCGGTTCGCCGCCGACCACGGCGTGTCGCGCACGACCGTGCTGCAGGCGTTCGATGCGCTCGCGAGCGAAGGCTACATCGTCGCTGCCTCGCGCTCGGCGATCCGCGTGGCCACGGATCTTCCCGATCACGGCGTGCTCGAAGCAACGCGGTCTTCGGCGTCCGCGATCACGCCGCGGCGCTCGCGACTCGCGCGGCTCCAGCTCCCGCCCGGTACGCCACGACTCGGCGCTGCGCCGCGAGCGTTTCGTCCCGGCGTGCCGGCGCTCGAGTTGTTTCCGATCGCCGAATGGACCCGGTTCGTCGCGCGCAGCCACCTGCGTGCGCACGTCGCGTTGCTCGAGGCGTCGGACCCGGGCGGGCATCGCGGTTTGCGGGAGGCGATCGCGGCGCACGTCGCGACCGCCCGCGGTGTGCGTTGCACCGCGGAACAAGTGTTCGTGACGACCGGCATGAATCAGGCGATCGGCGAGGTGCTCCAGCTCTGCGTCGATCCGGGCGACAGTGTATGGGTCGAAGACCCGGGCTACTTCGCAACGCGGCGCGCGGTGCTCGCGGCGGGCGCGTACATCGTCGGCGTGCCCGTCGATCACGATGGCCTCGACGTCGCGGCCGGTGTCACTCGTGCACCGCGTGCGCGTGCCGTCCTGGTCACGCCGTCGCACCACTACCCGCTCGGCGTGACGATGAGCCTCACCCGTCGCGCGACGCTGCTCGCGTGGGCGGCGCGTGCTCGCGCGATCGTGATCGAGGACGACTACGACAGCGAGTTCCGCCATCGCGGCCGTCCGATGATGTCGCTCGCCGGTCTCGACAACGCCGGCTGCGTCGTCTACGCCGGCACGTTCAGCAAGACCATGTATCCCGGCCTGCGCATCGGCTTCGCGATCGTGCCGCCGCGCCTCGTCGACGCGTACGCCGCCGCGCGCCGGACCACCGGCAACCCCGCCTCCGTGCTCGAGCAAGCCGCGCTCGCAGCATTCATCGCCGACGGCAACTTCGCGCGCCACCTCCGCCGCATGCGCGTCGCGTACCGCGAACGCGCCGAAGCGTTCGTCGATGCGCTGCGCGCCGAGTGCGGATCCGAGCTGAGCGCCGGGCCGTGTGACACCGGCATGCAGGCGTGCGCGACACTCGCCAGCGGTTCGGATCGAGCGTTGCGCGACGCAGCCGCCGAACGCGGCGTCGAGGTCGGTGCGTTGTCGGACTACTATCTCGGCCGGGTCCGCGCGGGCGGCCTGGTGTTCGGCTTCGGCTGCGTGCGCCCACCTGCCCTGCGCGCCGGCTGCCGCGAGCTGGCGAAGCTCCTTCGCTGAGGGGTCGTCAGCACTGTGCGGAAGTGGTGCACGTGCGTACGCGAAGTGCACAACTCTCGCCGCGCGCTCGGACATGATCACGCAGAGTTCCGCGTGGTGTGGGCGTTGCACAGCGGCGCGTCATGTTCCGGTTCGCGGTCGGATTCGTTGTCATCTCGATGTCATGTGGCGCGCCCGCGCCCAAACCATACGGACACGCCCCCGACGCACGCGAATCCGGGACCGACGCGCACGCGATCAACGACGCTACGAACGCTGCTCCCCCCGACGCGCCACCGAACATGATGCCGTGCAAGGCGGCCAACGTGATTCACGGCGATGGCAAGCACAACCCGGGCATGGACTGCATGGGTGCGTGCCACGTGCACGGGTTCTCGGTCGCCGGGACGCTCTACCTCGCCGACGGCACGACGCCCGCGACGAATGCGACCGTCACGATCGTCGACGCGAACCACGGCTCGCAGGACTTGATCGTCGGCAACAACGGCAACTTCTTCTCGTACTTCCCGGTCGCCTATCCGATCACCGTGACCGCGAGCCTCTGCCCCTCGGTCCAGACGATGGTGTCCCAACCGACCGCCGGTGGCTGCAACGCGACCGGCTGCCACGAGCCAGGCGGCGTGCAGGGCACGTCGCATCTGTAGAGCTCGCGAAGCTGCTCGGATAGTCTCCGCCGGCCCCGCGAACTTCGTCCGCCTCATCAGCTTGTACGCGTTCACTATCGGCGAAAGATCAGCGAGTGATTGTTCGCCGGCATCGCGACGGTCTCGACGAGCGCGAGCTCCGCCTGGCGCGCAACGGCAACGAGGTCGTCGACGTCACGCACGCCCCAGCGCGCATCGCGGGCGCGTAGCGAGCGATCGAACTCGGCGTTCGATTCCGAACTGAACGTGCCGGAGAACCGGTAGGGCCCGTACAGGTAGAGCAGCGCGCCCGGCGCGAGCATCCGGCCCGCCTGCTCGAACAGCGCGAGCGTCGACTCCCATGGCGAGATGTGCACCATGTTGATGCAGACGATCGCGGCCGGCGCGAGCTCGGGCCACGCTCGCGTCACGTCGAGCTCGATCGGCGCGGCGAGGTTCGCCAGCGCCGCCTCCGTACGCCACGCGGCGATGCTCGCGAGCGCCGCCGGATCCGGATCGCTCGGCTGCCACGTCAGCGCCGGAAACGCCTGCGCGAAGGCGACCGCGTGCTCGCCGCTGCCGCTCGAGATCTCGAGCACCGTGCCCGTCCCCGGCAACACGCGGGCGAGCACGTCGCGGATCGGTCCGCGATTACGTTCGGTGGCAGGAGCGAAGCGCTTCACGCCCGCACGTTACGTGGCTTCCCGACGCTCGCACTAGCTCGATCGCGTGCAATGTCGAATCGCCGTGGGCGCGCGTCGTGCGGCACGACCTTCCTCCCGCGCGCGCGGCCGCGTGCGGACGCCAACCACCGTGCCCGGTCGGCTTCCGTGCCTGATCGAGTGTGAGTTGGACGTGACGTTTGCGCGCGCGCGACATGATTCCCGGCACTGTTTGAATCACCCCAGTCTGACAGTGATTTCTCGACGAGGAATGGGCGAAGCGCGGCTCTCGATCCGCGCGACTGCGGCTCCGAGGGTGGCAGCGCTGTCGAGCTCCAATACGTGATCGTTGTTCACCACGATGGGCGATCGTGGGAAGCTGATCACATGAGGGGCATCATCATCGCGTTCTTCGCTGCTGCAGTCGCGTGCGGGAGCTCGCCGGGAGGCTCCGACGCCGCCGGAGGCTCCGGCGACATGACGAAGCATGATGCTTCAACCGGTAGTGGCAGCGGTAGCGGCACTGGGAGCGGCAGCGACGTGTTCGCGACGGCGCGGATGAAGTGCATCGCGAAGATCAACGCGCTGCGTGCGACCGAGAGCAAGACCGCCTTCGGCGAGTGGAAGTCGGCGGAGACGTGCGTGGACGGCGAAGTGACGAGCGACGAGATGACCGGCCAGCCGCATCACGCATGGCAAACCAACAACGACTCGTGCAAGGGCAACGGCCAGAACGAGTGCGAAGGCCAGGGTCCCGACGGGATCGAGGCGTGCCTGCAATCGATGTGGAACGAGAAGGATCAGGCCGACTGCAGCGGCTGCGCCGCGTGCGCGAACGCCTACAACCCGAGCTGCGCGAACTGCGATTTCTTCGGCACCCTGCACGGCCAGGTGTGCGGCCACTACGTCAACCTGAGCGCGAACTACTTCACGATGGCGGCGTGCGGCTTCAGCTCGCTCGGCGGCTGGGACGCGATCAACTTCGAGTGAGCGCCTCGCCCAGAGCTCGATCTACCCTGCGTCCGGCCTGGCCGAATGCCGCATGCGACGAAGCGTGAAGCCGGTGAATCTGGCACCGTCGGCGCATGACCAACGTCAACGCCGCCGCGATGATGCTGTTTTCGCCCGAGGGTCGAGCGAATCCGTATCCGATCTACGCGACGCTGCGCGAAGCCGGCGCCGTGATCACGACGCCGTTCGGAGGCTGGATGGTCACGCGCTACGACACCGTCGACCGGGTGTTGCGCAGCTCGGCGTTCCGCACGCCGCGCGGCTATCGCGATGCCGACGATCCTGCGGGGCCGCCGCGGTTCGATCCGGCGACCAAGCTCGCACTCCATCGTCGCCATTGGGTGATCTTTCAATCGGGCGAGGCGCACACGCGGCTTCGCAAGCTGATCATGAAGGTCTTCACGCCGCGCGCGGTTCGCGCGCTCGCGCCCCGGGTCGAGACGCTCGTCGAGGAATTGCTCGCGCCCGCCCTCGAACGCGGCTCGATGGAGGTGATCGCCGACCTCGCATATCCGTTACCGGCGACCGTGATCTGCGAGCTGCTCGGGATTCCAGCCGCTGATCGCGAACGCAATCGCGCGTGGGCCGCGGTCACCGCGCAGACGATCGATCCGATGTGCACTGACATCCAAATCAAAGCAGCGACCCGGGCGATGGCGGAGTGGGACGCCTACATCCGCGCGCTCCTCGCCGAGCGCCGGCGCCATCCCGGCGACGCGTTGCTCGATGCGATGCTCGCCGTCGAAGAAGATGGCACGAGCCTCACCGAAGACGAGGTCGCAGCGAACGCGACGTTCCTGTTCCTGGCGGGTCACGAGACGACGACGAACCTGATCGGCAACGGCCTCTACGCGCTGTTGCGACAACCAGACCAGCTCGCGAAGCTGCGCGCAGAGCCCGGGCTCGTCGAGAACACGATCGAGGAGCTCTTGCGGTTCGACTCGCCGGTCCAGTTCGCGCCGCGGGTCGCGCTCGAGCGAATCGAGGTCGAAGGCGTCACGTTCGAGAAGGAGCTGCCGATCCTGGTCGCGCTCGGCGCCGCGAATCACGATCCCCGTCGCTTCGACCGACCCGACGATCTCGACATCGCGCGCCCCGATCCGAAACCGCTGTCGTTCGGCGGCGGTCCGCACTACTGCGTCGGCGCCGCACTCGCACGCCTCGAGGCGAAGCATGCGTTCGGCGCGCTGGTCGCCCGGACGCGCGCGATCGAGCTCGCCACCGATCGGGTGATCTGGCGCCCGGCGCTCGCGCTGCGCTCGCTGACAGAGTTGCGCGTGACGGTGGTCCCGGCGGTCACGTGACTTGCACAGTCGCGCCATGCGGTGGACCCTCCTCGCCTCGCTCGTCCTCGCCACCGGATGCAAGTCCGACCTGAAGCTCACGTTCGAGGCCAGCGCGACCGGATCGAATGCGGCCGCGGTGCAAGCGATCGTCGAGAGAGCGTGGCCGAAATCGAGACCTGCTATCGAAGCGAAGACGACAACAGCACGTCGCTGCTCACCGTCCATCTCGACGCTGCCGGAGCTCCGGCTCTCTGGTTCAAGCCCGCTTTTGACATCCCGAAGTGCGTCACCGGGCATCCTGACCAAGCTCACCCACCCGCCTGCAACCCGAAGCCGATCGCCTGGTGACCGTGAAGATCGTCAACGCGACGGCGCCAGCGCGACGACGGCTACGGCTCTGACCTCGACCACTGATCAGCGAGCAGGACGTGGGTTTCGGGAACGCGACATGATTCCGGGCACTGTCTGGATCAGGTGCGCGTGTAGCGGCTCCTTCCATTCGAACGCTCCACCAGCCACCGGATGGCGGTCGCCGTACGTGCCCGGCTCGATCATCGGATCGTCGAGCTCCGCGAGGGCGTAGGTCAAGGCATCGAACACCTGCCTCGTAGCCGCGCTTCGTCAACAAACGCTCAGTCGGAGGTCAGGATGTTGTGAGTCGCCGCTCATGGCGATGCGGCCGCCAACGACGCTCTCAGGCGTCGCGCCCCACGGCAAATCACTCAAGCGGATGGTAGGAGCTGGCGCAGGTGCCATGCCTGGATCTCGACTTGGTGCTGGGCGTCGCGCCGCGATCGCGCGAGTGCGTTCGCGAACATACCGACCACGACGATCGTGATTATGTTCGCGCTGACGAGCAGCGCGGTGGTCGAGATCTTTCCGATCTGGATCAGGCTCGACGTCGAGATCACCTCACCGTCGATGACGCGCCAGGTGGAATCGAGCACACCGACCGCTTCGAGGCCGACCGGAAGGATCCAACTAAGGACCAGGATCGTGATCACGAGCCGCGCGCGGTCGATCAGCTGCGGATACGACGTCAGCGACACCGACATCACGCAGATTACCGCCGGCGCGAGGATGAGCGGACCGAACGCGCGAGACAGCAACGCGGCGAGCGTGGCGTTGCCGACAGCGACCGCAAGCATCTCGCTTCGCCGCGCGGCTCGGCGTGACAGCCGAAACGCGGCAGCCGCCATCACGCTGGCGAGCACCGCGACGCCTGCCACTAACACGCGGCTGCGCAGGCCGTTCCACGACGCCATCACGAGAAACGCCGCGACCGCCACGTAGGACAACATTGCCACGCGCGACTGTCGACGCTGGACTGCGACTTCGCTGGACGCGAGCTCCGCGTTGAGCTCCGCCGGTAGCCGGTTTGTCGGCTCTAGCATCAGCCGCGTGACAAGCTGGGCCGCGTCGCGCGATTCTGGATCGAGGGCAAGGGCGCGCCCAGCGCTCTGCATTGCCTCCGCACGACGCTCGACCGAATCCGATGCGAGCGCGTCGCGCGCCTTTGCGAGCCACTCGGCCGCGAGACCGCGACGTCGCTCGAGATCGCGGTCACCATCTAGATACTGCTCGACGCGCTCCGCGAGCTGCCTAGCGCTCGGACGAGCGCGTGGATCGGCTGCGAGCGCCGCCACGCACAGGGCGTCCAGCTCGGGCGGAACGGTGCGCTCGGGATGCCGCTTCGCCGGGCTGGTCTCGATCTCGGGTGTTGTTCCGGACGTCGCGGTGGGCTTGTCGCGCAGCGGCTCACCCGCCAGGATCTCGAACAAGGTCGCACCGAGCGAGTAGATGTCGGCTGACAGATCGACCTCCGACGCGTCGCGCATCTGTTCGGGCGCCATGTACGCAGGCGTGCCGATCACCGAGCCAACCCGGGTCATGCCATCGAGCGAATCGAGGTCCGGTGCGACGACGACAGGATCGCGTTCGTCGAGCGGCCGAGCAAGCCCCCAGTCGAGCACGTAGACCTCGCCGAAATCCCCAACTGCGATGTTGGCCGGTTTCAGATCGCGATGGATCACGCCGTGCGAGTGCGCGAACGCGATCGCGCCGCAGACCTCGGCGAACACCCGCAATAACCGCTGGCGAGATGACGGCGTCGGAGCCGCGAGTAGATCTTCGAGAGTGCCGCCGGTGAGGCGCTTCATCGCGAAATACGGCTGATCCTCGGCGTCTCGCCCGAGCTCGTGGACCGGCACGATCGCGGGATGCTCGAGCCGCGCCTGGATCCGAGCTTCTCTAAGGAAGCGCTCGGTCGCGCGTGGGCTCGTCGCGGTACTGAGCATGCGCTTGATCGCTACCTCGCGGCCGATCCGTTCGTCACGAGCCCCGATGACCTCGCCCATCCCACCTCGGCCGAGTAGCTCGCGAATCTGATAACCGGCGAGCAATGCGCGGGTTGCCTCCCGCGGTTTGGCGTCGGCCAGGTCGGTGATGGTGGGGCGCGTCGGAGCCGCCAACGTGGTGGCCGTCGGAGATGGTGCTGAGTCGTCGCCGCGGGCCTTCGTCATCGAACCCGAGCGTACGCCCGGTCATCGACAAGCGCCGCTCGGGTCCGCTCAGCCAGGTTTCCGCGAGTCCGGCAGCGGCTTTAGCTGGTGCTTTTCCATCCGATAGATGAGCGTGCGGCGGGTCAGCCCGAGCTTCCTGGCCGCCTCGGTCTGGTTGCCGCCGCATGCGGCGAGCGCAGCGACGATCGACGTCCGTTCGAGGTCGGCGATCTGATCGCGGATGTCGGGAGAACCGGCGACCGCGAGCGGCGCGCCCAGCAGTACACGCCATTCCTGAACGCGATCTGGCAGATCCTCGATCTCGATCGTGGGGCCACTCTGCAGCACGGCCGCGCGTTCGATCGCGTTACGTAGCTCGCGCACGTTCCCAGGCCACACGTGCCGGCGCATCGCGGCCGCCGCGGCGGGAGACAGCGTGGGCGCTGATTGTTTGCGGCTCGCCGCGGCCTGGCCGATGAAGTGACGCGCGAGCGGGATGATCTCGTCGGGTCGATTGCGAAGCGGCGGCACGAGGATCGTGAACGCGCTAATCCGAAAGAACAGATCGGAACGAAACCCGCCGTCACGCGACGCGCGCTCGAGATCGCGGTG
>JBDUAS010000298.1:0-8307 GCA_040004535.1 Deltaproteobacteria bacterium | reverse complement strand
CTGGAACTCGGCCGCCTTGTAGACCTCGTCGTTCGTGATGATCTTGAGGCCCTTCGCCTTCACTTCCTGCGCGACCTTCTGCTGCATCGGCGAGTCGGGTCGGAACGGCATGTTCTTCTGCCAGAACGTCTGGTCGAGCTTCGCCTTCACGCGCATCACGTCGTCGGAACCGATCTTGTCGCCCTCCCAGAACGAGAAGCTCCACTTGTCGATCTTCAGGTGGTGCGTGAGGTAGCAGAGGATGAACTTCGGCTTCACCCGCTCGTAGTTCTTGTTGTATTCGATGATGTTGTCGCGGGTCCACGGCTGCTTGAGCAGCACGCCGAGCACGAAGTCCGCGTGGATGTTGAAGAGGTTGACGTCGAAGAAGTAAATGTCGCCCGTCTTCACGTCGATGATGCACTTGCCGAGCTCGTCGCTGCCGACCGTCTTCGAGTAGGCCTTCCACGTCGCCGCGTCGGGCACGTCCTTGACCCACGCGCGTTGCTCGCGCGCATCGGCCGGTTGCGCGCCGAACGCGAGCAGTGCGATCACCACCACGGCCGCCCAGTGCTTCATAGCTCCAATATACGCGTATAGTCGCGCCGTGGTCAGTCCCGCCACTCGCAAGGTCGCGACGCTGGCGGTGATCGTCGCGGCACTCGGGTACTTCGTCGACATCTACGATCTGATCCTGTTCGGGATGGTCCGCAAGTCGAGCCTGCTCGAGCTCGGCGTGTGCGGCGACCTCGACGCCAAGGCGAAGGCGTGCCTCGGTCTCCTGCAGGATCGCGGCATCTACCTCATCAACATGCAGATGGGCGGTATGCTCGTCGGCGGCATCTTGTGGGGCATGCTCGGCGACAAGCGCGGGCGCCTGAGCGTGATGTTCGGCTCGATCACGCTGTACTCGATCGCGAACATCGCGAACGGCATGGTCCACAGCGTCGACAGCTACGCGGTGTGGCGGTTGATCGCGGGCATCGGCCTCGCGGGCGAGCTCGGCGCGGGTATCACGCTGGTCTCCGAGCTGATGGGCGCAGAGCGGCGCGGCATCGGCACGACGATCGTCGCAGCCCTCGGCGTCTCGGGCGGCCTCGCGGCCGGCGTGATCGGCGGTGCATTTCCGGGCGTCGCGCATCCGACCTGGCGCGTCGCGTATTACATCGGCGGTGGGCTCGGTATCGCGCTGCTCGTGCTCCGCATCGGCGTCGCGGAGTCCGGCATGTTTCACGCGACGGTCGCGAACAAGGACATCGAGCGCGGCAACTTCTTCGCGCTGTTCACCGACCGGAAGCGGCTCGTGCGCTACCTCGCGATCATCCTCGTCGGGCTACCGATCTGGTACGTCATCGGCGTCCCGTTCACGTTCGCCGACAGCATCGGTCGCGGGCTCGGCCTCGACCCTGCACCGAACCCAGCGACCGCGCTGTTCTTCTGCTACGGCGGCTGCACGATCGGCGGACTCGGCAGCGGCCTCCTCAGCCAGTATCTGCGCTCGCGCAAGAAGGCGCTCGGCGCGTTCCTCGCGCTGACCGCGCTGTCGCTCGTGCTGTACTTCACGATCGGCGGCACTTCGCTCGACGTGTTCTACGCGATCTGTTTGTTCGGGGGCGCCGCGAGCGGCTACTGGGCCGTGTTCGTCACGACCGCCGCGGAGCTGTTCGGCACGAACCTGCGCGCGACCGTGACGACGACCGTGCCCAACTTCGTGCGCGGTGCGGTGCCGCTGCTCACGATGTCGTTCAAGGGCCTGCAAGCGTCGATGTCGATCGTGAGCTCGGCGATCGTGGTCGGCGCAGGCACCCTGATCCTTGCCGTGCTCGGGCTGTCGAGGCTGAAGGAGACCTTCGGCGTCGACCTCGACTATCACGAGTGACTACTTCGGCAGCGTGATGTTCGGGATCCGGCCCTTGGAAAGGACGCCATCGCCATTCGGGATGTACGTCTCCGCGGCCGCACCGTTCGTGCCGGTATAGCGAAACACGAGCTGGTCGCCGGACTGAAAGTCGACGGCCGGCGCAGGTTCGTCGTACTCCAACGCCTGCGCGTCGAAGTTGCCGCCGCCGAGCGCTTCGTAGTGCTCCATCCAGGTCGCGAGCGTCGTATCGGTCCCGCCGTGGCGATGCACGAGATCGAACTGGACGTCGACCGACGAGATCACGACCGCATCCAGGACAAAGTGATACGTCCCGGCGGGTATGCCGGCGAGCAGCGAGAACGAAGCTTCTCGGGAACCACCGGTCCCCACGCCTGGCGCTCAATAAGGGTCCGGTTCGTTGGCGACGAGCTTCACGTGCGTCTCGTTCTGATCGGGCGCGAGCCACAACACCGGCGGATTCGAATTGGCCGGTGGGCCGCATGCTGCGAGCAGGAACAGAGGGACGATTCGCTTCATTTGCCGACGACGAACACCGCGATGTAGTGAGTCGATACGGGGTTCGATTCGGACTTTAGCACCAGGCCCGCCTTCTTGGCCGCCGCCATCGCCTGGGCCCGGTGATACACACGGTTCGAGATCACGATCCGGCCGTTCGGCTTCAACGCTTTCGCGGCTTCACGCAACCAGGCGGCAGGATCGGGAAAAAAGTGATCGACCTCCGCGAGCAGGATCGCGTCGTACGCGCCCTCCTCGAGCTCGGGTCGATCCGCACCGACGACGCGGCGTTCGACCACGTCCGACAACCCGGCCTTCTTGAGCCGCGCGGCGAGCAGGTCGAGCACGGCGCCATCGATATCGGTCGCGATCACGCGACCGTTCGGAGCAACCGCCCGCGCGAGGTGGACGGTCAGCAGGCCCGACCCGGCGCCGATGTCAGCGACGCGCGAGCCGGGTCCGATCGCGAGCGCCTCGACGATCTTGTCGGGCCGGCGCTCGGTATCGAACCGCTGCTGCTCGCGCTGATCGTCGTCGCTCGCACTGCCGCTGCCGACCGGCGGCGAATCACCGTCGGCCGGCTTTTGCTTGCAGCCGACGCCGAACGCCACCCCGAGCACCAACCCGAGGACCAGAAGCGAGCGCATCCACGCCAAGCCTAGCCGAAAAACAAAACGGGCGCCGCTTGGCAGCAGCGCCCGTCGCTCGTCTACATCATTCGCTACAGCTGCTTCGGCACACCGAAGATGCCGGAGATCGCGACGCCGTTCGCGAACGGCGAGATGGCGCGCTCGTCACCCTTGGCAATCGCGTACGCGATCGAGGCCAGCGCGTACTTCGCGGTGTTGGTCGGGTTGTAGGTCGCCGCCGCGGCGTTGCCGTCGAACCCGGTGACCGTGCCGCTCGGCGCGATGCTGCCGAACCAGCCCGTCTTCAAGTGGCCCGCGGAGTAGCACCACAGGAAGTTCGAGCCGCCCGGCGTGCCGTCGCCCCAGTTACCACCTGCGTGGCTGGTGCAATCCTTCGGCGTGTCACCACCGATGGTGATGACGGTGTCGTCGGCGAGCACCTTGTTCGTGACGTCGTCCGTGGTCGACTTGAGGTCGGTCATGAACGCATCCATGATGCCCTTGAGCTGCCCCGGCACCGTGTTGACGCGGCCGTCCGCGAAGGCGCCGTGCGGGTCGTCGTTCATGGCGGGCAGCACGATCGAGCTGCAGAGGCCCATCTTGAACGACTTCACGGCGACGATCAGGGCGTTCGCGATCGCCTTGATGTTGTTCGCCGTGCCGCCGGTCACCCCGTAGCGGGTCAGGTCGGCCGACTGGATCGCGAGCTTCGCGGCCAGGTTCGTACCGAGCAGGCCGGCTGCGCCGACCGCCGTGTTGTAGCTGATCTTCTGCGTCGAACGACCCGACGCCCGGTTCAGCTGGGCGAACGCGGAGTACTGCACCGCGTAGGTGGTCGCGTCCTGAGACTTCGAGAGCAAGCCGCCGGCGCGCGACGCCGCCGAGTTGAACAGGTTCACGATCTGCGTGGCGTCACCGACGGCGGTCACTTGCGCGCCACCGGGTGCGGTGCCGATCGTGAGGCCGTTGATCGCGACGACCGGGACGACCGCCGGAGTGCTCGCCTGCAACGCCGTCGCAAACGCGAAGATGTTGTTGTTGTTGAGCTGAGCGATCGTGGTCTGCGCGTCGTTCGTGTGGGCCTGCGACCGGCCGCACACGAAGCCGGTCATCTGCTGCGACGGCGACAACGTCGCGAACGGCGTGTCGGGTCCGACGTAGTAGGGCCGGTCCGTGCCCGCCATCATCGAGCCCATGCCGGGCTTGTGATAGCTGAGGTTCGGATCGTTCGCTGATGCGATTGCCGGCACCGGGAACAGGAGGGTGAACCACGATGCGCCACCGTTGCCGGGGACGATGTGGACCGATCGGGTGCTCGGGTTCTCCGAAGCTTGGAAGGCCGTCTCTTTACCGGCGGTCTTCTCGAGGATCTCGATGATCTTGCCTCGAGACACACCGAGAGCAGCACCCGCGGCTACGGTCCATTTGATGAGTGCGCGACGGGTAACGTCGCGCTCTTCATCACGCTTAGCAAATGGGGATTTCGCCATGGTGGGTCTCCTCTACTCGCAGGTGTAGGCGGCGGCCAGGATGGCGGCGACGGCGAGCTTTTGGCCCGTCGGCACATCCGAAGCACTGGTTACGGTTAGGTTGCAGAACTGAACGTGCTCGGCGGTTGCCGGTACGCCAGTCAAGCAGGTGATGCCTTCGGGCTGGCACGCGTTGGACGCGTCGAACAACTTCGCTCCCGGGCATCGAGCGATCGTCCCGGCCGTGAAGGCCGCGATCACTTCGGGCGCGCCGGCCGCGAAGATGTCGAACTCGCGAGACGCACCGGAGGTCGTGATCGCCACGTTCTCGCGGATGCGGTTCGGGTAGTTCGCAGCACCGAGCGCATTCGCGCCGTTGGTGTAGAGGTCACCGGCGGAGACCGCCGTCGTGTTCGCGGCGTTGATGCCAACCCCCGTGAGGATGTTGCCGAGCGTCGCGTACTTCACCTTCGGACACGAGTGCATGTGCGAGGTGAACGACGGCGGGCCTTCCTTGGTCAGCCGATCGAGGAGGTCCCACGGCGAGATCGAGTCGCCGGGGTGATCGAAGGTGGTGGTCTCGCCACCCTGGGTCGAACCAGGCGGCAGCGGATCCGAGGGCGGTAGATCGTCCGTACAGGCCGAGGCCAGGACCGACGAGGCCAGAATCGCGAGGGGATATGCGAAGCGCTTCATGGTGCTGTCCTCCTTTCTAGAACTTCACGAAGTCATCGCTCGTGTACACGGCGAGGACGAGGTCTTTGAGGGTCCAGCCCGACGCATGGAACGCCGCGATCTGGTCGGTGATAGTGGCCGACGGAACCTGTTGCAAGGTGTCGACGATGTCCGTCTTGCCGAGCGCCCAGTTCCAGATGCGGGCGACACCGCACGCTTCGACTTGCGGGTCGTTCTTCATCGCGGCGCCGAGCGCCGGGAGGTCAGCGGCCGGAACCTGGTAGCGCCACGCGGTGGTCTCACCAGCCGGCAGGTAGTCGCTCAGCTTCGCGAGTGGCGCGCCGTCGAGCGGCGTCGGCACCGAGATGGTCGTCTGGTACATGCCGTTCGCGTCGTAGTTCGCGAACAGCGGAGCGATGTGGTTGATCGTCGTGTGGCAGTTCGCGCAGATGGTCGCCGACACGTCATGGAAGTCGACGCGGCCACCGTTGTCCTTGCCCGCGATCGAAGCGAAGGGCCACACGCCGGTATAGGGCGCGCCGCCACCGACATCGACCGGCGCCGCCGCGGTCTCGGCCGGGAACGCGGTGCAGACGAACGTCTCTTGCACCCAACGCGTGCGGCGGAACGCGAAGTTCGAGTTGAACTGCGCCATCACGCCGGGGTTCGTGAGCACGCCGGCAACGGGGCCGCCGTTCGCACATTCACCCGGGGTGAACGTCGTGCCGTCGAACGTCGGGCAGTTGCCCGAGCTCGCCGTGAACAGGTCCATGTACGACCCGTTGTTCACCGTCAACATCGCGGCGAACGTCGGAGCCGTATCGAGGAGCGCCGAGTCACCTTGCTTGAAGGTGTCTTTCCAGAACGCGAGGATCTGCGTCTTGAACTCGGGCGTCTCGAGCATCGCCTTGACGAGCCCGTTGTAGACGGTCTTCTTCGCGGCGTCGTCGGCGGCCGTCGCGACGGAGTTGATGTCCGCCACCGTCGGCAGCTTGCCGGTCAGGCGAAGCGACGCGATCCGCAGCGCGGCGTTGTAGTCCACCGTGCGGTTGTTGAGCTGCTGGTCCCACTGGTCGCCCGTCTGCGAGCAGTCCGCAGGACAGGTGGTCTCAGTTTCACCGGAGTCGCAGACCGCGTTACCGCAAGTCGCGGAGACGTCGCCGCCTCCGCCACTTCCGTCACCGGTGCTGCATGCGGGAGCCGCAAGCGCGGCAGCGAAAAGTAGTACTGAGATCCTCTGCATGGGGCTCCTTTAGTTTCCGTTCGTCTCGACCGCGATCCAGGTGTTGAGCTGGGCTTGGAAGTTCGCAATCGTCGGCGTCGACGCAGTGCTGAGCTTGAAGGGGTGCGCGGTGTCCGCGCTGCCCGGCTGCGGCGCGAGCAGGATTCCGCTCGCGGCCACGGTCTGGAAGTTGACGTGCGAGCGAACTTGCAAGCACGTGTTGTTGTCGGTCGTCGAGGCGAGGCCCGACATGTCGAGCGCGTTCTTCGCGCCCTGGTTCGACCCACCGTGGCACATCGTGGCACACGGCTGGATGTTGGGTTTGACGTTCGCGAGGAACGAGGCGAAGCCCATCGTGCCGCAACCCGTCGGTGCCGGCGGCGGCGACGCGTCGGGATGAAAGGCCTCGAGGACCTTGAACGTGATCGAGAGCTTGTTCGAGGGCGCGAAGCCGATGAACGCCGCAGCGCCAGCGCCGATGTGATCGCAGCTCGGACCCGGGCAGACCGCCGGTGCGGTCGCCATCGCGAGGTTCATCTTCACCGCGAAGAAGCGGTCGATCGAATCTGGAATCGGGTCGCCCTTGTCGGGCCACGACACGAACAGCGGGTGCTCCAAATAGGCGCCATCGGTCGACGCCTTGAGGTAGAGGTCCGAGACATAGAGGTCGCTCGACAGCGGCTGCGCGACGAAGTCGATCTCCGCGCCGATCAGGCCGAGCTTGTCGAGCGTGACCTGGTTGACGGGGCAGCAGTGGCTCGGGTCGCCGGTCGAGCAACCCGCGACGTCGCCGGCGACACCGCCTGTGCACAGCGCCGGAATGATCTCGTCGGTCGTGATCTCGACCGTGGTCGAGCTCTTCGCCGCGGCGTCTTTCTCGGCCTGGATCCAGCCGAGGATCGCGGCCGATTGGGTCGCATCGAGCGCCGGACCTTCATGCGCGCCCTTCGTCAGCACGCGGCTCGACTCGGGAGCGTCCGTGTTCACGACCTGGGGATCGAATCCGAGCAGCTGCTTGCGCATGCCGTCGATCGAGGTGGCTTGAACGAACGCGGTGGCCGGGTCGGTGCCCGCGTGGCAGGCCGAGCAGGTCGTATTGAAGATCGGGTAGGCGTCCGCCTTGAACTTGTTGGCGGCGACTTGTTGCTCCGGGGTGAGGTTTCCACTCCCACCCGTCTCCGGGCCGCTGATGAGCCCGGTACAGCCGGCGAGTACGATGAACGTGAGACCCGCCGAGAGGCGAACCATGTCCAGGTGGCGCATGAGGGTGTCCAGCATGGCGCGACGCGACTTCAGCGTCCGCATGTTGGCTTTCATAGGCGTGAGACCACCGAGCATCGCTCCCACCATAGAGCAACGGGTGTGCCGCTGGGGATCATTGCAGATTAAAACGCGAACATCCTGAAAATATTAGGAACCCGCTGATCGTTGCCCACATTGCGCATGAGGGGACCCACCCCAAGTGAGGTCAGTCGTCCCCGTCACGTAACAACGCGAAAACACGAGTCCAAGTTGCGCAGGTTTCAATACTTGGATGGCCCACAGTTCGTTCAGCTGCGGCTGTTGGGTTAGCTAGGTCTGCGCAACCCGGTTGCGCTGACATTAGAGAAAATGCTTTGAGCCCCAACTAATCTAGCGGGCGCTCGGTCTGGACGACCGCCGGCGACTTGCCGAGCAACGCCCGCAGCTGCGCCGCGGTATGTGACGACCCGTCATGACTCCAACCCGGGGGCGCAAAGATGTAGCCGAGCTTCGCGCGTAGGGTGGGGGCGCGGACAACATCTCGCGCCATCGCGACCACGTCGTGAAAGCCGACCTGGGCCAGGTGGAACGTGTGGACGTTCTTGGTCAGGCCATACACCACGCGCGCGTCCTCGCGCTCGAACGTGCCGAACAGCCGATCCCAGATGATGAAGATGCCGGCGTGGTTGCGATCGAGGTACTCGACGTTCGCGC
>JBDUAS010000297.1:0-8358 GCA_040004535.1 Deltaproteobacteria bacterium | reverse complement strand
CGATCGCGGCGCAGCCGAGCGGCGGTGATGGAGTCGCGGTTCGGCGCGAGCGCGCGGTGATCGATGCGGACTTCCTGCGAGTCGTCGAGGCTCACCTCCGGCAATCGCGGGAGGTCCTCCGGCGGTGGCGGTAACGGCAGCGCCGGTGGCCTGCGCCCAGAAGGGTTGCGCTGATCCGCCACTGTTTGAATGGTACACGAAGTACATTCGGTAGGTCGATGCACGAGCTGTGGTCGAGCGCGAGCTACGACGCGCACCTACTGTCACTTCCGTTCGCGTTCGCACCCGCGGCGATGATCGTCGTGATCGCGTACGCCATCGCGATGCGTGGCGAACCGGTGTTGCGCGCATGGATGCTCCTGCATTTCGTGTCATTGATGCCCTACTCGATCTGCATGGCGATGTCGCCGTCGGTGACGTCGCCGGCAGCAGCCGAGCAATTGTTTCGAGTTGCGGCCGCGTTCCTCCCGATGGCGGCCGCGTCCGGGCTCGGGTTTCAGCTCCGCCTGTTGCGGATCCGGTCGCGGCTCGTGTGGGTCGGTGTCGCCGTCGCGCTTGCGTGGGTCATCACGGACGCCGTGACGAATGCCGCGGTCGACGGCGTGTATCGACTCGATGCCGGGCTGTGGTACGCGAACGCCGGTCCGCTCGCGTGGCTGACGCTGGTGTCGATCATCATCATCTCGACACCGGGGTTCGTGTTGATGTCGCGCGCCGCGCGCCGCAACAAGCCCTCGGTCGAGCGCCGCCAGCTCCGCTCGCTCCTGCTCGCATCGCTCATCACGTATTCCGGCCTCATCGACGTCACGCTGGCGTGGCACGTCGGCGTGTTCCCGCTCGGCTGGTTGTTGTCGGGGCTCGGCAGCGTGCTCGTCGTGCGCGCGTTGATCTTCGAGGACCTCTTGCGGGTCCGCGCGGTCGACGATACCGCGCCGCGCGTCTTGCTCCACCTCGTGCTCGCGGTGTTGCTTGGCTGGGTGTCGCTCGCGCAACTCGGTCCCGCACTGCGGTGGTGGGCCGCGGCGCTCGTGATGGCGTGCGTGTTCGCCGGCGTGCGCGTCACGGTCTCGGTGTTCAAGCTGATCAGCCGCGGTGGGCGCACGGCCGAGAGCACGCTCGATCGGCTCGTCAACCAGCTCGCGATCCGCGCGCGGACGTCCCGCGACGAGACCGAGGTCGCGCGGCTCGCGATCGATGTCATCCAGCTCGGCAGCGGCGTGCGCGCGGACGTGCTGATCGCGGCGGCCGAGGACTACGGCTGGACTACCGCGACCGGTCAGCGGCTCGACGATGCAGGCGCTCCCGATCCACTGCTCGGTGCGTGGCTCGCCGAGCATCCCGGCGCGGTCTACGCCGACGCCCCCGCAGTTCCCGACGACCTTCGACCGTTGCTCGCCGGAGTGCTCTCTCGCGCGCAAGCGGCGACGCTGGTGCCCGTGATCAGCCGCGACGAGCTGCTCGCGCTCATCCTCGTACCGGCGCTCGCGCGCCGCCAGCGCCGTCGCGCCGTCGGATTTGTCGAGCGCGCGGCCGAACGACTCGGCGAAGGTCTGGTTCATGTCCGGCTCGCCCAGCGCGCCGCCGATCGCGCCTCGCTCGCGCGCGAGGTCGAGCTCGCAGCGACGGTGCAAGCGCAACTGTTGCCGGGACGCGGCCCGCACGTTCACGGCGACGTCACGGTCGTCGGCTCGTGGCAGCCCGCGACTCGCTGCGCCGGCGACTTCTGGGGGTTCTATCCGCTCGGTCCGCATCGCCTGTTGCTCGCGATCGGCGATGTCACCGGCCACGGCGTCGCTTCGGCGACCGTCACTGCGGCCGCGGTCGGCGCGTGCGATGTCGCCGTGCGCCGCCATGGCGCGGCGCTCGATCTCGGGACACTTGTCGGCTCGCTCGATCTCGCGGTCGCGCGCGTCGGTGGCGGCCAGCTCGCGATGACGTTGTTCGCCGCGATCATCGACGGTGAAGCGCGCACGATCAGCTACGTGTCGTGCGGCCACACGGCGCCGTACGTCGTGCACGCGCCGAGTAGCGGCCCGATCGAGCTTCACGCGCTGGTCGGCCGCGGCAACCCGCTCGGCGGTGGATCGAGTGGCGCTCCGAAAGTTCAGCAGCGTCCGTTGCGAGCCGGCGATCTGCTCGTCTGGTATACGGATGGCGTGATCGAAGCGCAGGACCCGGCGGGTGAACCGTTCGGCGATCGCCGGCTCCAGCGCCTCCTGCGCCGCCTCGACCTGGCCGCGCTCGCGCCTCCTGCCGTTCACGACCTCGTACACGCGAGTGTCGCCGCACATCGCGCTGGCAGGCCACGCGCCGATGACGAGACGCTCGTCGTCGCGCAATGGTCACCGCCGCCCGCTGCTTCGATCGAGCCCGCGCAACGCATCTCGTCGCCCTGAAGCCCCAGTTGTCTATGAGACTTCGCCTCCTCACCTACAACATCCACAAGTGCATCGGTGGTGTCGATCGACGCTACGATCCGCAGCGAACTGCCGATGTGATCACGAACCTCCATCCCGACGTGGTGTTGCTCCAGGAAGTCGATCACGACGTCCCGCGCAGCAACCGCGACCGCCAGGTCGACCTGCTCGGCGACCTGGTCGGCATGCGCTATCGGTCGTGGTTTTCGAACGTCGATGTGCGCGGCGGAGGTTGCTACGGCAACGCGATCCTCAGCCGCTACCCGATCGTCGAGACGTCGAACATCGACCTGTCGATCCGATTCAAGAAGAAGCGCAGCGTGCTTCACGGCGTGATCCGCGTGCGCGAGCACGATCACGAGGCCGGCGGAGAACCGATCGACCGCACGGTCCACGTGTTCAACATGCACCTCGGGCTCGCGCGGTTCGAGCGACGGATCCAGCTCAAGAAGTTTCTCGACGCACATCCGTTTCAGGGCATGCAGCACGAGACGCCGGTCCTCGTCGGTGGCGACTTGAACGACGTCTACGGCGGGCTCGGCGATCTGCTACGCCCGGCCGGATTCCGCGGCATCGAACGGCGCCCGCTCACGTTCCCCGCGTGGGGACCCGTGCGAGCACTCGACGCCGTGTTCGTTCGCGGTGGCGTCGACTTCGTGAAGCTGTCGCGGTGCGACAGCGAAATCGCGCGACGAGCGAGCGACCATCGCCCGCTCGTCGCCGAAATCCGGCTCCATCCACATCACCGCGCTTGATAGCGCATGGACGCTGGGTAGCGTCTAGTGATGCGTCGAGCGCAAGTCGTTTGCGACCTTCGAGGCGGTCTCGGACTTCTGGTCGATCCCGTGCGCGCCGCACGCGTCGAGGATCTCGCGGGCCTTCTTCGCCCACTCCTTGTCGTCGGCGTGGACCGCGAGGATCGCACCGCCCTGATTCAGGAAAGACTCGTAGCGCTTCGCTTCGTACTCCGGGATGCCCATGCCGATCAGCGAACCGACGAGCGTGCCGACGGCACCACCGGCACCTGCACCGGCGAGCGTCGCGACGATCGGACCCGCCGCGATCAGTGGTCCCAGACCCGGAATCGCGAGCGCGCCAAGGCCGACCAGCAGGCCGAGGCCACCGCCGAGAATGCCGCCAGTCGCTGCACCGGTCGCCGCGCCCTCGGGAGCTTTCGTATGCTTCTCGTGAGCGACTTCACTCGTCGCGCCCCAGTCGGGGAGCAGCGCGCTCATGTCGGCGGGACGGAAACCCGCGTTGCGCAGCGTATCGATCGCTTGCTCGACCTGACCGCGCGTGTTGAACAGACCGAATACGGCGATTTGCTTGTCTTGCTTGTCGTTCTTCATCGCGTTCACTCTTTCACTTCGAGGTTATTGACCACGCGCAGCCCACTATTGTCGGCAGCGAGCTTTTCGAGACGAGCCTTCTCGTCGGCACTCGCGACGGGGCCTTCGAGCGTCACGGTCGTCGCGTCTTTATCTACGACGACCTTGCAGTTGTGCGCATTCGTCGACAACGAGCCGTCGGCAATGATCGCTTTGCGGACCTTCTGCTCCGCATCGAGGGCCGTACCCGTCTGCGCAGCATGGTCGGCGTTCGTTTCGACCGTCTTGTTGCGCTCGGTGTTGTCGGCCTTCGGTGGATCCGACTTGCTCTTGCATGCACCGGCGGCGAGCAGCGGCAGGGCGATCAGAGTCGATACTAATAGGTTTCGCATGGCAGTCCTTTCGTTTCGTGCCCGCAGGCAGTGCAGATGCCGCGCCACGTCACGTGGGCGTCTCAGCTTTGCGGAATCAGTCTCCCGACCAGCAGACCGAGCGCGAACACCACGCCAACGCCGATCAGCACCGAGTGCTGTCGCACGAACGTGATCGGTGCCTCGATCATCTCTTCGGCGACCTCGAAAGCGTGCTTCGGGCCTTCGATCTTGTCCTCGATCACTTGCTTGAGCTCGGCGATGTCGCGCTCGAGGTCGTCTTGGGCCGCGTCGAGGTCGTGCTGGATGTCTTTGGTGTCGCGCATGTCGATCCTATCTCTGGCCTAGTGCTGGAGCCCGTCGGCGACCTTGTCGATCGTCTGACCGACCTCGTCGACTTCGTTCTCGAGATCCGGTGGGGTCGCCATGTTCTTGGCGAACAGGAACGCCGCGCCGCCGCCGACGCCGATGTAGAGCACCGCCATGATCAAGAGCCGGAGCCACAGCGCCGGGATCACGGGTTCGAGTGCGACGACGACGACGACACACAGCATCGCGAAGCCCACGAGCGCGACGAACGCGCCGAGGATCATCGCGGCGGCTTTCATCACCGTCTGCTCGAGGTAACTCCCGAGCTTGGTGCGCGCGAGCTCGAGCTCGCTGACGGCGATCGTCTTGACGTCTTCGCCAATGTGCTTGAGAAGCTCTCCGACCTTCGCCGGCTCGTCTCGTTGGATCTGGGCGGCCATGATGTAGGCCCAAGTGCAGGCACTATGCCCACTTGGGATCCGCCGGGATCCGCTGGCTACGGCACGAGTTGAGACACGTAGGCCGCGCTCACGCGCCCCAAGCGTGCGCTAGCGCGCGAGAGGCTTGTACTTGATGCGGTGGGGCTGATCGGCTTCGGTACCGAGGCGGCGGTGCCGGTCGGCCTCGTAATCGGCGAAGTTGCCCTCGAACCACTCGACGTGGCTGTCGCCCTCGAACGCGAGGATGTGCGTCGCGATCCGGTCGAGAAACCAGCGATCGTGGCTGATCACGACCGCGCAGCCCGGGAACTTCTCGAGGCCGTCCTCCAGTGCGCGCAGCGTGTCGACGTCGAGGTCGTTCGACGGCTCGTCGAGCAGCAAGAGATTTCCCGCGCGCTTGATCATCTTCGCGAGGTGCACGCGATTGCGCTCGCCACCCGACAGCACGCCGACCCGCTTCTGCTGATCCTGGCCCTTGAAGTTGAAGCTCGACACGTACGCGCGCGACGGGATCGACTTCTCGCCCATCTGGAGATTCTCGACGCCCTCGGCGATCTCTTCGAAGATCGTCTTGGTGTCGTCGAGTGCGTCGCGCGACTGGTCGACGTAACCGAGCTTGACGGTATCGCCGATCTTGATCGAACCCTTGTCGGGCTTCTCGACGCCCATGATCATCCGGAACAGCGTCGTCTTGCCGGCGCCGTTCGGGCCGATCACCCCGACGATGCCGCCGCGCGGCAGCTTGAACGTCAGGTTATCGATCAGCTGGCGATCGCCGAACGACTTCGACACGCCCTCGAAGCTGACGACCTCGCCACCGAGGCGCGGGCCCGGCGGCACCACGATCTCGAGCGATGGATCGCGAGCTTCCTTCTGCGACTCCGCGAGGAGCTCCTCGTAGCGATTCAAGCGGGCCTTGCTCTTGGCCTGGCGTGCCTTCGGCGACAGCCGGACCCAGTCGAGCTCGCGCTGCAACATCTTCTGACGCGCATCGGCCTGACGATCCTCGTCCTTCATGCGCTTCTCTTTGAGCTCGAGCCACGCGGTGTAGTTGCCCTCGAACGGATGGCCCTCACCGCGGTCGAGCTCGAGGATCCACTTCGCGACGTTCTCGAGGAAGTAGCGATCGTGCGTGATCGCGACGACCGTGCCCTTGAAGTTCTCGAGCGTCTTCTCGAGCCACGCGACGGATTCGGCGTCGAGGTGGTTCGTCGGCTCGTCGAGGAGCAGCATGTCGGGCTGCGACAGGAGCAGCCGGCACAGCGCGACGCGGCGCTTCTCGCCACCGGAGATCACGTTGACGTCCGCGTCGCCCGGTGGGCAACGCAGCGCGTCCATCGCCATGTCGACCTGGTGATCGAGCTCCCACGCGTTGACCGCCTCGATCTGATCCTGAAGACGTGCTTGCTCGTCGAGCAGCTTCGTCATCTTGTCCTCGGGCATGTCCTCGCCGAGCTTGGTCGAGACTTCCTCGAACTTCGTCAGTAACGCGCGGACGTGGGCGACGCCCTCGTCCACGTTCTCCTTCACGGTCTTGGTCGGATCGAGATGCGGCTCCTGCGCGAGGTAGCCGATCTTGAGGCCCGGCGCGGGCCATGCCTCGCCCAGGAAGTCCTTGTCGACTCCCGCCATGATCTTGAGCAACGTGCTCTTACCCGCGCCGTTGTTGCCCAGAATGCCGATCTTCGCGCCCGGATAGAAGGAGAGCCAAATGCCCTTCAGGATCTCGCGCTTCGGCGGCACGAGCTTGCGCAGATCCTTCATCACGAACGTGTACTGGGCGGTCATGGCCGGCGTTATACCCTAAGAGATGGCGTATCGAGGTGACGACGGCGGCCACGTGGTCGAGGCGCCGACGGCGGGTGGGCCGCTGCGCCTCGAGCTCGGCCCGCGTCGGATCACGCTCACCGCCGGCGGGCGCACGCTCCAGATCGCCGACCAATTCGTGACGCTCGTCGAGGCGAAGAAGCAGGAATCGCTGCGGATCGAAGGCCGCGTGCTCGTCGCGCGCGACGTCCCGCACGAGGACCTCGGCGTCTGGGTCGAGCTGACCGACCGCAATCCCGGGATGCGCCGGATCTTCGGCGTCGAGCCGGTCTCTCTCCTCGAACAACACGGCCTCGCGGCGCTGCACAAGCTCGACCTGCTCGGCACGCGGCTGCGGACAGCGCTGAGCGAGTACTCGGGGGACGTACGCCGCGCGAGCGAGCTCGGCCGCGGGCTCGACAAGGTGCTGCTGGTCGACCACGGCGACTATCACGCGGTCTACGCGCGCAAGCTGTTCCGCGACCGCGCGCGACTCGCACTGTCGATCTACGACAATGGCCGGATGGTGATCGTCGACGGCCCGGAAGTCGTGATGAGCTCGAAGTTTGGCATCACCGTCAGCGGTGATTACATCCGGTTCATCGACAAACACGGAACCGACCTCGCACGCCTGTCCATTCCATGGATCACGCGCGAGGACCGCGAGGAGCTGGCGCAGCGGATCAGCCAGCTCGTCCCGCACTGAAGCTGCCCGACCGGGGAGGCCAGCTTGCATTCCTCGTCGGAGTGCGCATGTTGAACCCCATGTTCAAGCAATGGCGATTGGGGTCGATGTTCGGCTTCCCGATCGAGATCAACCTCAGCTTCCTGATGCTCCTCGCGCTCGTGTTCGTCGCGTTCGGCGGCGTCGCGGGCGTGGTGATCGTGTGCCTCGCGTTTGCCTCCGTCCTGCTCCACGAGCTCGGCCACGCGCTCGTCGCCCGTAAGCTCGGCGTCCGGGTCAGCGGCATCGAGCTCGGCTTCTTCGGCGGCGCCGCGAAGATGGTCGACATGCCGCGCACCTCCAACCACGAGGTCGCGATTGCCGCGGCCGGTCCCGCCGTCTCGCTCGTGCTCGCAAGCCTCGGTCTCGGCCTCGGCGCGATGACGCACGTCGCGCTGATCTCGTGGCTCGGCTGGACGAACCTGATCATCGCGCTGTTCAACTTGATCCCGGCTCTGCCGATGGATGGCGGTCGGATCCTCCGCGCGCTGCTCAGCCGCAAGATGGACTTCGTCCGCGCGACGGACGTCTCGGTCAAGATCGCGCGTGTCGCGGCCGTCGCGTTCGCGCTGTTCGGGCTCGCTTATGGCTGGTACCAGCTCGTGTTGCTCGCGCCGTTCCTGTGGATCATGACCACGCGCGAGCAGATGGTCGCCCGGATGAGCCAGGCGGCGAACCGTCGCTACACGATCACGCAGCGCAATGGCCGGTTCGTGATCGAAGAAGTCTAGCGCGGGCCGACGGCGCGGTAGCTCTCGAGATCGATCGAGTAGCGCCGCAGCAAGCGATGGATCTGGGCGCGCGACGTGTTGAGCGCGCGCGCGACGGCGGCGAGGTTGCCGCGGTGATCGCGGAGCAGCGCGAGGAGCTCGTCGCGGCGCGCGGCCTCGACGGCGGCGGCAGGGGCGCGGCCGGCGACTTGCTCGGGGAGCTGGTGGAGGTCGATGCGATCGCTCTGGGCGA
>JBDUAS010000296.1:0-8359 GCA_040004535.1 Deltaproteobacteria bacterium | reverse complement strand
CGACCGGCACGTTCCAGATCGGCGCCGGCTTCTCGTCGGTCGAGAACTTCATCGCCCAGGCGCAGATCAGCCAGAACAACTTGTTCGGCCGCGGCCAGACGCTCGCGCTGCAGGCGCAGATCAGCTCGCTCCGCCAGTTGTTCTTGTTGCGGTTCGTCGAGCCGTACTTCCTCGACACGCTGTGGACGTTCTCGTTCGACCTCTATAACCAGAGCCGCTACCTCGGCAACACGACCTCGACGTTCGCGCGTAACGCGACGGGTGGCACGCTGACCTGGGGTTACCCGCTGTCGTACGAGGCGCGCGCGTTCCTCACGTACAAGCTCGAGGACGTCAGCATCACGACCGGTGCCGGCGGCTTCGCGAGCCTCGGTGCGACGACCGCACCGCTCGCCGCGAGCTCCGTCGCGAACCTGTTCCGCGGCGGTAACACGTCGTCGCTGCGCGCTTCACTGTCGTGGGACTCGCGTAACAACCGGTTGTTCCCGACCGACGGTTGGTACGACTCCATCTTCGCGGAGTACGCGGACAAGTGGACCGGCAGCGAGAACAAGTTCGTGCGCTGGGGCGGCTTCATCCGCAAGTACAAGCCGCTGTGGGGACCGTTCGATCTGCACGTCAACGCCGAGGTCGGCGTCACGACGTCGACCGATCCGCTGGGCGTCCCGATCTCGGAGCGCTACCTCGTCGGCGGCATCTACAACATCCGCGGCTACGCGCCGCTGTCGCTCGGTCCGAAGCTGCTGACCCAGCAGCCCGGTGATGTCGGCAACCAGCTGTCGCAGCTCCCGCTCGGCGGCAACTTGCAGATCATCTTCAACAGCGAGATCGAGTTCCCGCTGTTCAAGAAGGTCGGAATCTCGGGCGTCGTGTTCTTCGACATGGGCAACGCGTACAACCTGGAGGCTCGTTACTGCTCGGGCCTGCAGCGCAAGAACTCGGCGGTGCCGATCCAGTTCGATCCGTGCTTCCGCGCGGACTCGCTGGTCTCCGGCATTCGTAAGTCGGTCGGTTTCGGGTTCCGCTGGATCTCGCCGATCGGCCCGCTGCGGTTCGAGTGGGGTATCCCGCTCGACCAGCAGTACGGCGAAGACCCCCTGGTCTTCGAATTCACGATCGGCAACTTCTTCTAGTTGAAGCTCCTGCGGGTTCGGGCGTCTCACGGTATGAGGTGCCTATGTCCCGTTACCTCGCTGTAGGTGTGCTCGGCTTCGGTCTCATGGTCAGCCCGCTGTTCGCAAAGCTCGCGTCGAGCGGCGTACCGGCGCCCAAGATCGGGGTCATCGACCTCGACAACACCCTGTCGACGACGCCCGCTGGCAAGCGCGCCAACGAGGCGTTCGAGAAGACCCGCAAGACCAAGCAGAGCGAGCTCGACAAGCAGCAGCAGGAGCTCAAGGCGGCCGCTGCCGACCTCGACAAGCAGAAGGCCGTGCTCAAGCCCGAGGCCTACGCGAGCAAGAAGGCCGAGCTCGAGAAGAAGTTCGTCGACCTCCAGCAAGTCTACGTGAAGCTCGAGCGCGACCTTGCCGGCGAGCGGACCAAGCTGATCCAGGACCTCCTCAAGCAGGCCGGTCCGAAGATCGAGCAGATCGCGAAGCAGGAGGGTGTGAACCTCATCATCGACCGCGAGGCCGTCGTGTTTGCCGACCAGTCCGTCGATCTGACCGCCGCGCTGAACGCGACGATGAAGTGAGTGTTATAGACGGGGGATGGAAGCCCTCCGGATCGACAAGATTCTCGAGATCCTGCCGCACCGCTATCCGTTCCTGCTGATCGACCGCGTGCTCGAGCTCGGCGAGGACAAGATCGTCGCGCTGAAGAACGTCTCGATCAACGAGCCGTTCTTCCAGGGCCACTTTCCAGGCGCGCCGGTGATGCCGGGCGTGTTGCAGATCGAGGCGATGGCGCAAGCGGGCGGAATCCTCGCGTCGCGTACGATCAAGTTCGACCCCGCGACCCAGGTCATGGTGTTCATGGCGATCGACGCGGTGAAGTTCCGCAAGGCGGTCGTCCCCGGCGACCAGCTCGTGATCGAGGTCGTGCCGCTCCGCAAGGGCAAGATCTTCAAGATGAAGGGCGAGTGCAAGGTCGACGGCAACGTCGTGTCGTCGGCGGAGTTCCTCGCTGGGATGACCGAGAAGAGCAAGGTCGCCTGACGCGTTCGATCGGTATGAAGCTCGCGCTGGTGATCATCGTGGCGGCCGCGGGATGTCACGGCAGTGACAAGCCCAAGAACACGCCCAAAGGAGCAGGCGGTGTCTCGCCGGTCGAGATCGTCAATCAACCGCAGTTCCCGGATGCAAGTGGGCGCGCGGCAGGCGCGACGAGTGAAGAAATCGAGCCGAACGATGGCGACGACGTCGCGACGCCGTTCCCGCTCGACTCGACGATGCGCGGCAAGCTCGACTCCGACACGGATGTCGACCACTACCGGATCGATGTCGACAAGCCGGGTGCGCTGTCGCTGATGACGAACGCGGTCGATGCCGACCTCGTGCTCGAGCTCGAGGACAGTAACGGCGCGCTCGTCGCGCGCTCGGATCGCGGCGGCTTGCGGGTCAAAGAAGGCTTCCCGAACTTCGGCGTCGTGCCCGGTCGCTACACCGCGGTCGTCAAGGCGGCGGTCAAGCGCAAGACCCCGCCGAAGAAGGGCGCGAAAGCGCCGGGTCCATCCGACAAGCCGGCGGTCGCGTACGAGCTGACGTCCGCGATCGTCGCGATTCCGCCGAACGGCGAGCACGAACCTGACGAGGATCGCGGCACCGCGAACGATCTGATCGTCGGCGATGCCGGCACGGGTTATCTCGGCTGGGCCGGCGACGTCGATGTGTGGAAGCTCTCGGTCGAGACGCTATCGGCGAAGAATTCGATCGACGTCGAGGTCTCCGCGGTCGAGGGCGTCGCGCTCGAGCTCCAGGTCGACGATGGCATCGGCAACCCCGTCGTGACCCGTAAGGCGCCACGTGGCGCGCCGCTCGTCGTCCGCGGCCTCGTCCCGAACGTACCGGCGAATTCGCCGCCGTTTCACTACCTGACGCTCGAGGGCGCGGGCTCGAACCCCGAGACCGCGTACACCGTGAAGGTGACCGCAGGCGTGCCGATCACCGATGCCGAGGTCGAGCCGAACGACTCGGTCGACAAGCCGTACCCGGTGCCGGCGGATCGCACGATCGTCCACGCGAAGTGGACGCCCGGCGACGTCGATTGCTTCGCGATCAGCGGGGTAGGGGCGGTCACCGCCAGCGTGAACCCGCCGAGCGACTTCGATCCGATCGCGGAATTGTTCGTCGACGGAAAGTCGGTGATGATCGCGAACAAGGGCAAGAAGGGTGCGGAGGAGAAGGTGAATGCTACGGTGTTGCCGGGTGATAAGGCCGTGGTCTGCGTGAAGAGTGCCGACCCGAATGCGACCGGAGAGGCCGCATACGACGTGACCATTCAGGACGACGCAGGCCCATGAGCGTCTGCACCGCGAGACCTCGATGAAGAAGTCCTCGCGCTCTGCAGCGATCCTTACCTGGCTCGCGATTGCCAACTTGGTGGCGTACGCCGCGCGCAACTCGTTGTTCGCCGCTTACGAAGATCTACGCGAGCGGTTCCAGCTCCACGACGCGAAGCTCGGGCTGCTCGCCACCGCGTTCTTGTTACCCCACGCCGTCGCGACGCTCGTCTACGGCTGGGCCGGCGATCGCTTCGACCGTCGCCGCGTGATCGCGTCCGGCATGATCTTCGCGTCGATCGCCGGTGCGCTCGGCGCGCTCGCCTACGACACCACGACGCTCGTGATCTCTCGCGCCGCGCTCGGCCTCGGCACCGCATCGGTCGTGCCGGTCGCGAACTCGATCATCGGCCAGCTCTACGACGGCCCGCGCAAGTCGAGCCGGATGGCGATCTTCAACCTCGGCCTGTTGTTCGGCGGCGCGGCCGGCTTCTTCGCCGGCAGGCAGTTCGGTTTTCCGAACGTCGTCGTGGTCCTCGCGATTCCCGGCGTCGTCGTCGCACTCGGCGTGATGATGCTGACCATCCCCGAGCATCCGGGGCTCCCGGATCCGGGCACGTCGCTGTCGCAGAACCTCGGCGGGTTCTGGGCGAGCTCGAAGCAGCTCCTCAGGATCCCGACGCTGCGTTGGCTGATGCTCGGCACGACGATGATGGCGTTCGCGGCGGGCGGCTACAACGCATGGCTGATCGACTTCCTCGAGCGCGACAAGCACATGACGCCGACCGATGCGACCAATCTGCTGTCGGTCGCGCTCGTCGGCGCCGTGCTCGGCGTGGTCGCTGGCGGGCAGATCGGCGACTACCTGCGCACCAAGACCGCGACCGGCCGGCTCTGGACGATCGCGCTCGGCATGACGCTCGCGTTGCCGTGCATCGCGGTGTGCCTCGAGATCGAGCCAGGGCCGGCGCTGTACGTCGCCGGCGTCGCGAACCTCTTCTTCATGTTCTGGTACCACGCGCCGATCGCGGTCAGCGTCGATGACGTCGCGCCCCCCGCGCTCGCGGTCGCGGCCCAAAGCCTCGTGATCTTCACGATGCACCTGCTCGGCACCGCGCCGTCATCGTGGGTGCTCGGCCTGATCTCGGATCGCACGTCGATCTACACCGCCATGTGGATTCCGGTCGGATTCGTGGTCGTCGCGGCCTTCGCGATGGTGATGGCGACCCGGACGTACCGCTCGGACGTGGGCGCGGCGAGGGCCGGAACACGTACGCAGGGTGGCGAGACCTCCTGGCCTTCGCTATAACGTCGGCGTGCGACTCGCTCTGGCTCTTTGCGTGATGCTCGGCTGTGGCGCGTCCTCCGGGCCGTCGCAGACGCTCGACCGCTACGGCCGCGCGCTCAAGAATCACGATTTCGGCGAGTCGTACGACCAGATGTCGTCGAGCTTTCGCAGCAAGGTGTCGCGCGACGACTACGTGCGGATGATGCGCGACAACCCGCGCGAGGTCGACGAGACCGCCGAACGCTTGCGCGGCAAGCACGGCAGTCTGGAGGTCTCCGCCGAGTTCGAGTACGGGCTCGGCGACCAGATGCGGCTCGTCCAAGAGGACGGCGAATGGAAGATCGCGTCGAACCCGCTCGGGTTCTACGACCAGACCACGCCCAAAGCAGCGTTGCGCTCGTTCCTTCGCGCGTTCCGGCTCGAGCGCTACGACATCATGCTGCGGTTCGTGCCGAACCAGTACCGCGAGAAGATGGACGTCCCGAAGATGAAGGCCCAGTTCACCGGCGCCTCCAAGGACAAGATGGAGACGCTGATGAACACGCTCGAAGCGAATGTCGACGAGCCGATCGTCGAGCGCGGCAACGACGCGCGAATGAGCTACGGCGAGAAGTACGAAGTGAAGTTCCAAAAAGAAGACGGCGTCTGGAAGCTCAAAGACCTCGAGTAGCACCGTCTGGAACAGTGCAACTCACGTAGGCTGGGTAACGTTTCACGCAGTGGGTAGGTAGACGCGCACCTGGGATCTTCACATCGCGCGTTTCGTCACTGCATCTACGCAAAAAAGTAAGAGCGCTGGAATCGAGTCAACCACGCATCGTCGCTCGCGATTCAGTGACGACGAATTGCGTTACGGGGAGTCCGCACCCCAACACGACGTCACAGTTGCGGCGATCACGCGGGTGTCTTTTTCTACGTGGAGAAGTGGAGCCAGGGTGATTTCGATGCGTTAGAATAGAAACACGGGGTGGAGCATCCAAGGCCCGTAGGTTGCACTGGTTGAGGATCGTAATTACGTAGATACGGATAGTTAGATCTCGACCTCGTCACGAAAGGCGGTCCGCGATGTTGGATCCCTGGATTATCGAAGAGATCCTTAAGAAAGAAGAAGAGCGGCGCCGCGATGAACAACGCGGACGCGTCGAGCTCCCCGTCGAGCCGTATCGTGAAGACGACCGGCCGAAGGTCACCCCACCACGCGAAGAGACCGAGCGCGGCGTCATGATCATCGACATCTAGTCGACGCTTTGTCGACACTGACACCCAACCACATCTACTCAGATCGAAAGGCTTCTTCACCACCAGGTGGAGGAGCCTTTCGCGCTTTCGGACACCCGCCGGTGGTAAAGACCCGCCATGGCCGCGCGCCCCGGTAGCGAGGTTCCGGCACCGCCTCCACGCCGCACGCTCGGTCACGTCTTCACGATCGTCGTCGGGCTCGCGGGCTGGTTGGTCGTGCTCGGCCTGCCCGCGATGCATGTCGTCCCTCACGACGTGCCGTCGGGACCGTTCGCGATCGGAATGTTCGTGACGGTGATCCTCGGAGCGCGTGCGCTCGCGTTCCGGCTGGAAGAGAGCGTGCTGTCGCTCGACTCCGCGTACTACGTCGCGGCCGCGCTGTGCGTCGGCACGATCGAAGCCGGCACACTGGTCGCGCTCGCGCTGACCGTCGATGCAAGCGTCCGCCTCGCGCTCGCGTTGCGCCGCACGCGCGACCCCGCGGACGGCTGGTGGGCGCAGGTCGGCTACGTCCTGTACTTCGGCGGGATGAGCGGTGCGCTGCTCGTGATCTCGGGCTGGATGTTCGACGCCGACAAGCTCGTCGGTGTCCATCCCGCGCCCGGCGATGCAGCGATCCACGTCGTCCTGATCGCCGGGATGCTGCTGATCTCGCACTACGCGATCCAGGGCATCCGCCACGCGCTGCTCGGCCACTCGGTGCGCGCGTACCTGCGCGAGCTCGCGGTGCCGGGCATCATCGCAGAAGCGTCGCTGATGCCGATCGGCGTCGTGCTCGTGCTGCTGTACGACCCGGAACAACCGCTCGGGTTCGTGCTGTTGTCGTTGACGTATCTCTTGATCAACTACGTGTTCGCGCGGTTATCGCGGACGAGCCACCTGCTCGAGGAGCGCGTCCACGATCTCGAGATCCTGCACGCAACCGCGCGGCGGTTCAGCTCGTCGTTGCAGGTCGAGGAGCTCGTCGAATCGGTCGCGCGAGAGACATCGAACGCGATCCCCGAGTCCGATGCGGTCGCGCTGATCCACCGTCGCGCAGGTCGCGACTCGGAGCTCGTGATCGATAGCTATGACCGTCAGGCCGACAAGTTCTTCCGCCACGGCATGACCAAGGGCGCCGGCGCCGCGGGCTGGGTGATGCAACACGGCACGTCGCGCGTCATCGACGACCTCACGACTGCCGACATCGCGACCGACAGCGCGGAGCACGGCATCCGGAGCTGGCTCGGCGTGCCACTGTTCATGTACGGCGAGTGCGATGGCGTGATCGCGGTGCAATCGACACGCGCGGCTGCGTTCGGGCCCGAGAACCAGCGGCTGCTCGAGGCACTCGCGCTCCAGATCGCCTCCGCGTTGCAGAACGCCCACCTCTACGAGCTCGCGATGGTCGACGGCCTCACCGGGCTGTACGTGCGCCGCTACTTCGATGCGCGCATCGAGGAAGAAGTCGAGCGCGCGAAGCGCTACAAGACCACGTTCTCGGTGATCATGATGGACATCGACGATTTCAAGAAGCTGAACGACACCTACGGGCATCTCGTCGGTGACCGGGTGCTGCGTTCGATCTCGAATGTCGTCAAAGGCCAGATGCGCGGCGTCGATACCGCGACGCGGTTCGGCGGCGAGGAGCTCGCGGTGATCCTGCCGCGGACCGAGATGGTCGGCGCGTACAGCCTGGCCGAGCGGATTCGCGAGGGCATCGCGGAGCTCCGGATCACGACCGATGACGAGCCACCGAAGGTCCTCGGTGTGACGGCATCCCTCGGCATCGCCGCGTTCCCCGAGAGCAAGGCGCAGGACGGCACCGACCTCGTGCGCCGCGCCGACCGCGCGCTGTATCGCGCGAAGAAGATGGGCAAGAACCGGGTCGAGCTGTTCTGGAGCGACGAGTCGGGGCCGGCGCGGTTGCCGACGCCCGACGGCGTGGGCGGGGCCGAGCTTGGTCCCGAGGAGCCCGTGGGTGACTGAGGATCGCAAGTGGGCCGAGCGTAAGGTCGGGCTCGCGCGGTTGTGGGCACGCACGAAGCAGGTGTTGACGACCGATCCGCGCGGCTCGGAAGAGGACGACAAGGTCGTCGACGAAGAAGCGGCGAAGGTGCTCGCGACTCAAGCGGGCCGCTTGAAGGGCGGGCTCGCGAAGGTCGCGCAGCTCGCCGCCTACGATCCGGGCGCGACGCTCGGCAATCGGCGCGGCGCCAGTGCGGAGGCGCGTGCGGTGCTCGGCAACCTGTGGAGCAACGTGCCCGGGCTCGGCGGCGCGGCGATCGCCGAGGTCATCGAGGCCGACCTCGGCAAGCCGCCGCAGCAGCTGTTCACGACGTGGGAGCAAACGCCACTCGCGGCCGCGTCGCTCGGCCAGGTCCACGCCGCGACGCTGCACGACGGCACCG
>JBDUAS010000560.1:0-2504 GCA_040004535.1 Deltaproteobacteria bacterium | reverse complement strand
TCGACGAGGAGAGCTCGAACCTCAGCGTCGGCGAGAAGCAGCTGATCACGATCGCGCGGGCGTTCCTCGCGGATCCATCGATCCTGATCCTCGACGAAGCGACCTCGTCGGTCGATACCCGCACCGAAGTGCTCGTCCAGCACGCGATGGCGACGCTGCGCGAGCGCCGCACGAGCTTCGTGATCGCGCACCGGCTCTCGACGATCCGCGATGCGGATACGATCCTCGTGATGGAGCAGGGCAAGATCGTCGAGCAGGGCTCGCACGACCAGCTGCTCGCCGCCGGCGGCGCCTACCACGCGCTCTATCACGCACAGTTCGCGGCCCCGGCTGCGGCGTAGCTACTTGGCGCCGGCGCCGGCCTTGGCCAAGCACACACCGGCCTCGGCCATGATGTCCATCAGCTTCTTGGCGTCGTCGGCGCTCGGCTCCTTCATGCCGTTCATCGCATCGTCCATCTTCTTGTTGACCGCGTCGGCACACGCCTTGTCCTTGCACGCGCACGCCTCGTCCTTGAGCTTGCCGAGCTTGTCGAGGTCGCTGCCGCACGCGGTGGCGAACACGGAGAGGAGGGAGATGATGATCAGCTTCTTCATGGGTCGTGCTCGATTGCACGCGGGGCGCCAGTGCAACCCCGTGACCCCACGTTGCGAGCTGGGGCCGGAAACCCGCGATCAGGCCCGGCTGCGGGTTTCGCTGGACCCAGGGCCTACTAGACGCGGACGCGCAGCGTCTCGTAGACCTCGGCGTCGCCGAAGCCGCTGATCCGGCCCATCGCGCGGGCGAGGTCGCGCGACGACTCGAGATCGAGCTTCGGCAGCTGGCTCTTGTGACACGCGATCGCGGCGAGCTTCGCGTCGACAAAGCCGGTGATATCGGCGAAGCAGTTGCCGAACGAGCGCGACTGCGCGTTCATCTCGGGGCTCGACAGATAGGCGAGCAGATCGCACGGCGTGCGGCGCAGCGCGGACACGGTCGCGCGATTGACGAGGCCGTGATCCCAGTGGAGGTCGTTCGCGGAGTGGGTGATCACGAGATCGGGGCGGACGTCGCCGATCACGGTATCCATCCGGCGCACGAGCTCGTGCATCGCGATGTCCTCGACGCGGCACGGCTTGTCCTCGTTGAGGATGAACAGCTCGGCGTCGAGCACGGCGGCGGCGGCCTGGGCCTCGGCCTTGCGGGTCTCGGTGTGGTTCGGGATCGAGACGATCGCGAGCGTGACGTCGGCTCCCGCGCTGGAGAGGCGCGCGAGCAGGCCTCCGGCACCGACCTCGAGGTCATCGGGGTGAGCGCCGAACGCGAGCACGCGGCCACCTCGCTCTGCCAGGATCCGATTCATGCCGCCTCCAAACGCGCGGGGTGGGTTCGCTCGAACAGGATCTCGCGGCTCGCTTCGCCGCAGTTGAACAGGAGATCGAGGAAGCCCAGGTGCGACGCGAAGCCGGGATAGCGCTGCGGATAGACCGGATGCGCGAAGTGCTGCCAGATCACGCCGACGCCGGCGCGCCCCATCTGTTCGCTGTCGAGATAATCCGTCGAGCCGCCGCCGCCCGAGAGATACGCCCGCGCGCCGACCGCCTTGCACATCGCGATCAGGCGGTCGGTCTTCTGGCCTTCGAGGCGCAGCGTCGACGCGCGCACGATCGGCGTCGTGATGCCGAACCACGTGCGCGCGAGCTCCAGCATGTGAAGGTCGAGCTCGAGCAGCGTCGTCCACGCGCGGATGTAGATGTCGCGGAGGACCGGCGCGTACTGCGCGAAGAACGGCGTGCGGCAGTAGTTGTGCTCGATCGTGAGCCACGTGCGGCGCTGCCAGTGCTGCTTCGCGCTGCCACTGTTGTCGATCCGCTTGTCGCAGATCCGATCGGCCTGGGTTCCGCGCTCGAGCGGCACGGTCAGCCACGGCGCGCCGCTCTGCAGCTTGAGCCGCTGGCGGTTCTGGAAGTTCTGCGCCTCGTACTGGAGGTCGTCCATCACGACGAACAGGTCGGCCTTCGCGAGCTTGTCGAGGTAGCCGAGCCACGGCATGTAGTGCGGCTGGTGCGCGGCGACGATCATCGAGCTCCTTGGGGTGGCGCAGAGTGACCGCGGGTCTCCCAGCTCGAGCTATCGAGCGTGAACAGACCGAGCGGCGTCAGCAGCAAGTACGCGACGGGCATCAGCACCGCCATCGGCATGAACGCGATCGGATGGACGCGCAGCCACGGCGGTAGCCGGCGCACCGATGGCGAGAAGTAGTAGACCATCGAGAACCCGCCGATCAGCACGACGTGGACGGTCGCGAGCTCGAAGAACTTGCCGTTCATCACGTGATCGACGATCACGAACGGATAGACCAGGACGAGCAGCAGCATCGACAGGTACTGCAGCGTGAGCAGCGGGTGCAGGCGATACGCGTCGCCGAGGCCGATCATGAAGTCGGCGATGTTCGAGCGCTTCCAGCGGAGCTGCTGGTTGAAGTAGCCGCGCAGGTTGGTCGCGGCCTTCGTGAAGCACATCGC
>JBDUAS010000079.1:0-27233 GCA_040004535.1 Deltaproteobacteria bacterium | reverse complement strand
GCTGATCGACAAGCAGGGCAACATCCGCCACTACTTCGTCAACAAGCGCGATTGGGAGACCCCCGTCGCGCAGACCTGCCTGCGTTCCGTGATAGACGAGTAGTCATGGCACGGGTGCTGGTCATCGACGACGAGCCGGATGTCGTGCGGCTGATCATGAAGATCCTCTCGGGTCGCGATCACACGGTGTTGATCGCCCGCGACGGTGCGAGTGCGCTCGCGCGGGTCCAGCACGAGCCGCCCGATGTGATCGTCGTCGATAGCGACCTGCCGAAGATCGACGGCGCCGAGGTCTGCCGCCGGTTGAAGACGGATCCTGCGACCGCGAGCATTCCGGTCGTGATGATGACGTCGTCGTATATCGACTACTTCGACGTCATCGCGGACTCGGCGCCCGATGCGTTCGTCGTGCGGCCGTTCGTGCGCCAGGTGCTCGCGAACGTCGTCGAGCGCGCGTTGTTCAAACGTTAGGTCATCCGTGAAGGTCCCGTTCACGATCCTGAGCGGCTGGCTCGGGGCCGGCAAGACGACCGCGCTCAACCGGATGCTCGGTGCGCGGCATGGCAAAAAGATCGCGGTGCTCGTCAACGAGCTCGGCCGAGTCTCGATCGACACGCAGTTGATCGTCAGTGCCGGCGGCGACGTGCTCGAGCTCGCGGGCGGCTGCGTGTGCTGCAAGGTCGATATCAAGAACGACCTGTGGGAAGGCATCACCGACATCGTGGAGCGGTCGCGCCCCGACCACGTCGTGCTCGAGACCACAGGCATCGCGGAGCCGGCGGCGATCCTCGAGAGCTTGCACGCATCGGCGGCGCGCGGCCGCACCGCGGATTCGATCGCGGCAAAGCGCGCGGCGGAACAAGCGGCAGCGCGCGAGCGGATCGTCCCCGCCGGCGTGATCTGCGTCGTCGATGCGGAGTCGGGCGCGCAGGCGCTCGGCGAGCGCGAAGAAGCTGCTGCGCAGGCGATGGCTGCGGACCGCGTACTTCTCGCGAAGCTCGATGTCGCATCGGCGGACGCCGTCCGCGCGACGCATGCGCGGCTCGACGAGCTGGCCCCGCATGCCGAGCGCGCGAGCTTTCCCATCGACGATGCGGGCGCACTCGCGATGACCGCATGGTTGCTCGAGCCGCGCGCCGTTCGCGCGTGGAGCCGGTCGAGCGGGCATGACGAGCGCGATCACGACGCGCACGCGGGCCATCATCACGGCAATCAGCTGATCGCGATCGCGTTCCGCGAGACTGCACCGCTCGTCGGCGACCGCGTGCTCGCCGTGATCGAGTCACTCGGGTCGCGGCTCGTCCGCGCGAAGGGCTTCGTTCACCTTGCCGGGGAAGCACGCCGCGGGTTCGTCGAGCGCGCCGGGATTCGCACATCGCTCGAGCTTCGCGAACCGTGGGGCGACGCCGCGCGGGTGACCGAGCTCGTGTTGATCGGCGATGGCCTCGACGAAGCGGCACTCCGCCGCGCCCTCTGGGCCTGTGTGGCGGGAGCGTGACATCGGTTAAGTCCGCATGGCCGGACCATTGCCAAGACGTTGGCACGACCTCAGGTTGTCGAGTATGGACAGCCTAGAGACCGTTCTCGCGGTGCTGTTGATCGTCGTGGCGTTGGGCCTCGCGGCAAAGGGTGGTAACCGCCGCCGCCGCAAGAGCTACGTCAGCTTCAGCTCCTCGAACGACGACGTTACTATCCTCGGCGCGGGCGATTCGACGACCCATCACCATCACCACGATGCGGGCAGCCATCACGTCGACGTCGGCGGCCATCACGGCCACTGACGCTGTTCTCGCTTAGTTCCAGGTCGCGCCGCGCACGTGGGTGAGGGCGGCTTCGCCTGCAACCAGACCGGCATCGTCGGCATCTGAGATCGCGAGCCCGATCAGATCACCACCCGCGGGCACCGCGCCGAACGCGGCGTCGACTGCGATCCACGCGCGGCCGGTCCACGAGACCGCCCAGCGATGGCGCACGAGCCGATCGCCGTCGACGCGCAAGCCGGTCACGACGCGGGTAGGAATCCCGCGGCGCGATGCGAGTGCCGTGTACGCGAGCGCGAACGTCGTGCAGTCGCCGGCGGTCGCTGCATCGGCATCGCGCGATGACGTCGGCGTCGCTGCGAGATCCGGCGTGATCCGTGCGCGCACGCTCGCGACGAGGCCACGGATCTCGGCGCCGCGATCGGGTTCGGCACCGAAGCTCGGCGGAGCAGGCAACGCACCGGGCAGGTGCGCGCCGAGCTCGATCGATACGCCGGCGACCGCCGCTTTCGTCGCCTGGCCGGGGAGGGCAGGCACGACGAGATCGCCGTCGAGCACGAGACGATGGCCGCGGTGGCCCGTGATCGGCACGGCGGTCGCGGCCACGAGGTCCGTCGCTGCGAACGGCAGCTGCGCTTGCGCCTCGGTGATCCGCAGCGCGATCACGCCTTCTCCGTCGACGACGCGCGCCGGCATCCCATCCTCCGCGCGATCGATCGTCGCCTCGGCGAGCAGGCCGCCGTCGAGGTCGAGCCGCGCGACCAGACGACCTGGCGCGACCGGATCGATCCGGCCGCGGCCGCCGGTGAAGTTGCGCGCCGGCAAGAATACCGGGCCGGCGAAGTGACCGTCGCGCCGTACGACCAGCGGCACGAGCTCGGCGGGCACCGCGCCGGCCGCGATCACGACGCCGGGGACGTTCGAGCGCCACGCACCGTCACGGTAATCTTGAATCGCGTCGCCGGTGTGCTCGATGCCGTTCGCGGTTTCGACCCAGTGGACGCGGTGCGCGACCAGACCGAGATCTGCGTCGATCGCGATCGTCGTCGCGAGCTCGACGTCGGTGTCGCCACGCAAGAAGTGCATGCGCTCGGTGCGGTCGAGGTGAACCCCGGACGGGCTCCACGTCTCGGCTTCGATCGCGGTACCCACGCGCGCACCGCCGAGCCAGATCGAGTAGTGGCGGGTCTGATCGGTGTGGACGTCGGGCGGATCGGCGGCGATCCGAGCTTCGGGCGGCGCGGCACAGGCGGCGAGAACAAGAACTACGTACGGCGCGCGCACTCCAAAAATGATCCTAGCGAGCTTCTACGCCAGAGCGCAAACTTCACATCGGGATGTCCTTATCTACGTGGTTCGTGCTCGGCGCCGGTTATACGGGCACCGCGCTCGCCCGCCGCCTCGTCTCCGACGGGAAACGGGTGATCGTGACCCGCCGCGCGCTCGCCGATGCCGAGCAAGTCGCCATGGAGGTCGGTGCCGAGCCCCGCGCCGTCGATCTGGCCCAGGCGAACGAGCAGGCGCCGGCGGGGTCGATCGTGGTGTGCCTCGCGCCGCCGAGCAGTGACCCGCACGCGGAGATCGCGAATCTGGTGGCGCTCGCGACGGAGGCGACGAAGTTGATCTACGTGTCGTCGACGGGTGTCTACGCGCCGGGTGGCGGAGCGTGGGTCGACGAGAAGTGGCCGCTCGCGCCGGCGACCGTGTCGGGGACTGCGCGGCTCGCGGCGGAGCGCGCGCTGCCTGCGACGGCGATCATCCTGCGCGCGGCGGGGATCTACGGACCGGGGAGAGGCATCGCGGATCGACTACGCGCGGGGACGTACCGGATCGTCGGCGATGGGACGGCGCATGTCAGCCGGATCCATGTCGACGATCTGGTCGAGGCGATCATCCGCGCCGGCACGAGCAATCTCACGGGACCGATCAACTGCGCCGATGACGACCCGGCGCCGATCGGCGAGCTCGCGGATCGGATCGCGGCGCAGCTCGGCGTCGCGCCGGCACCGCGCGTGCCGCCGGAATCGGTCGGTCCAGAGATCGCCGGAATGCTCGTCGCGGACCGCCGGATCGCGAACGCGCGGATGAAGACCGAGCTCGGCGTCGTGCTCGAGCATCCGACGATCCAGACCTGAGTCGGATCGCCGACGCACTCACCTCCGGATCCGGATCGGTCGACGCCCAAGCGTAGGCGAGCGAGCGAAGCGAACGTTCCGGGCGTTTACGGGCGGCGGCGGCGGCGTAGCAACAAGCCGCCGACGACAAATGCCCAAACCACGCCGACCGGCGCACCTGCTCCGGCATCACAGCATCCGCTCGATTTCTTCGGCGTCGGATCGCCGTTCGCACCGTCTGCCACGACGTTCGCGCCGCATGTCGGACCCGTCGCCGCGAACTGCGCCTTCACGTTGTCCCACATCTCCTGATTGCACGTGTCGTACTCGGTCGTGCCGGCCGGGCAATCGAGCGGACCCGCGAACTCGACGAACCGCCACACTTTCGAGAACGACGCCGCACCGTCGGTCGACTTCGTAACCGCCTCGTAATCCGGCTGCCAGTTCGCGCCGCAGCCGACCAGATTTCCATCCGGTCCTTTACCGAGACACGCGAGCTGCGGCGCGCCCGGCATCGAATCGAATGCGACGCCGTTGTTCGTCGACCGATACGCCGGGCCGCCGATGAACGTCATGCCCGACTGCATCATGGTCGTCACGAACACCGTACTCGCGTCCGCGATCACGACGTTCTTGATCGGGCCGGTCACGTCGAGCACGTCGGTCCACGTGATGCCGGCATCGATCGAGCGATACAGCCGATCACCCGACGAGTTGTTCGCGCCTTGCGAGATCAGGTAGACCACGTCCGCGTTATTCGGATCGACCGCGGCCACCAACACGATCGGCGTCGAGCCGTACTGGACGTTCGCGAGCGGCGATGGCGTCCAGCTGCCGCCCATGTTGTCGGTGCGCATGACGTGCGCGGTCGGCGTCGCGACCTCGTAGCCGCTGACGTACGCGCGAGCCATGTTCGTGGGCGCGGCCTTCACGCTCTTGTAGAACACCGTCGACGAGGTCAGGCCGAGCGACGAAAAGCTCACGCCGTTGTCGCTCGACAGATAGACGTCGTTCCGCTGGCCGCTCTCCGCCGTGCCGATCCAGACCAGGCCGGTCGGGCCGACGTCGAGCGCGTCGATCCACATATCGGCGACCCGGTTCGGCGAGCCGGGGGGTAGCTCGGTGGTCGCCGTGGTGAAGCTGCAGCCCCCGTCGCGGCTGACCCGCAAGCCGGTGAACGTCGTCGCGAAGATCGCGCCGTCGGCGCCGATCGCGTACTTCGGATCCCACTCGCCGCCGTAGCCGATGTTCTGCTCGCACACCCAGCTCACCGTGCAGCCGTCGTCGTGGCTGACGAGCAGACCGAACGTGGTCGCGACGTACAGCGAGTGCGGATCGTTCGGCTTGAAGTGGATGCCGTTCGTCAGCGGTGGACGGCCATTCGCACTGGCGACAGATCCAACCGCGAGCAGCAAGCCGGCGACGACGACGAGGCGCATCCGCGGGAACTATATGCCAAACCAGCGAAGGTCCCGCGGGTTTTTGCCGACGGGGCAGGCTAGGCGGTGATCGACGCGATGACAGGCGCGTGATCCGACGCGTCCTGGCCTTTGCGCGCTTCGCGATCGATCGCGACCTCTGTGATCTTTGCCGCGACCGGCTCCGTCGCGAAGATGAAGTCGATCCGCAGACCCTGGTTCTTGAACAGCGACACGCCGCGGTAGTCCCACCAGGAGTAGATCTTGCCGGCCGGGTTGTGGGTACGAAACACGTCGACGAGACCGAACGCGAGTACCTCCCCGAGCGCGGCGCGCTCGTCGGCGCTGCAGTGGATCTTGCCGGCCCACTGCTCCGGCGACCACACGTCGAGGTCATCGGTCGTGACGTTGAAGTCGCCGCACAACACGAGCGGCGTGGTCTTGGTCGCGGTGCGATCGAGGTACGCGCGCAGCCGGCGATACCACGCGAGCTTGTACGTGTACTTCTCGGACGCGAGCTCCTGGCCGTTCGGCACGTAGACATCGATCACGCGCACGCCGGCAATCGTCGCGGCGATCACGCGGGCTTCGTCATCCGGCTGGTCATCGCCGAACCCACGCGTGACGTCCTCGATCGGAAGCTTCGACGCGATCGCGACGCCGTTGTAGCTCTTCTGCCCGAACAGCACGACGTCGTAACCGGCGCGCTTCAAGACCTCGGTCGGGAACCCGGCATCCTCGGTCTTGGTCTCCTGCAAGCACACGACATCGGGTTGCGCCTTGGCCAACCACGCGACGAGCCTTGCCTCTCGCGCGCGCACCGAGTTGATGTTCCAGGTTGCCAGCTTCACGGTCCGAACCTACATCGGCACACCTCGGGGCAGGGCGTGCAACTCGGAGGGAATTGCGGCGTCTACCCACTTGTTAGATCGACAACCCCCGTCGCACGTGAGGATCCCCATGAAGGCACCGAACGACCTTTCGCTGTGGAGCATCATCGAGCGTTTGCAACGCCGGCTCGAGCGCCAGGGCATGCGCCCGGCCGAGGCGGATCGCGCCGTCGCGATCGCCGTTCGCCACCTCGCGCTCGCCGGTCGCTAGTTGCGATCCGGTCGCTAGCCAGTCGGTAGTGCGGACTGTGCGGTCTTCGGATCGAGGTACGCCGCGAGCTTGTTCTGGATGTAGTCCTTGGCGCGATTGCGCCACAAGAACCCGGGGTCTTCGCCGCGAAACCGCGCGTGACCACCGTCGAGCGTGAGCTCGCCGTCGATCTTGACGACGAGATACTTACCGTTGAACCGGGCGCGCTTGTCGTCGACCCACGTCACCTTGATGCCGTGGCGGTTCGAGAGGTAGGTCCCGAGGATCTGGAGACGCGACAACGCATCCTGGTCCGAGAGCGCGTACGGATAATCGATCTCCATCGGACTGCTGCTCGTTCTTACCACAATTATCGCGACACCGAGGGGGTCTGCGTGCCGTCGGCCGCGTGGTCGAGGGCCTTGCGCTGGTCGTCAGTGAGCTGGTGCTCGCACGCCTGGAACGCGGCGTGATCCGGCGCGGCGATCATGCACGTGCGCACCGCGACAGACCACGCGCCGTCGCTGCACGCGATCGCGAGCGAATCGCGCATCGCGGGCAGTTGCTCGACAACGGCGCGCCGGCTCTGATCGTCGACGCTCGCACTGCCGAGATCATCGCTCGCGAGCTTGAAGAACTGACCGGCCACCGTACCGCACGGCGGTGCGTCGCTCTTGGCGTGGCACGCAGTCGCGACCACCGCGACCACGGCCGGCACGGCAAGCATGGCAAGCATGGCGATTCGGCGCATGGCGTGTTTTCGTCTCGCGGAGCGCAGCTGTCAACCGCGGACGTGCTCTAGTCTCGCGCGATGCGATCGCTAGTCGTTGCGCTCGCGCTGATCGTCGCGGTGCTCGCGACCCAGGCGCGCGTCGTGATCGGCGGCTCGACGTGGGACGACGCGACCTACCAGACCGAGATCGTGCCGCCGCGACTCGCAGCCGCCGAGGCCCTTCACGCGGCTAGGTGGCCGGCGTGGTGGGAAGGCGCCAGCCTCGGTGTGCCGCTCGCCGCCGAGCCGAGCCACAGCGCGCTCGCCCCGGCGATGTGGATCGCGAGCACGCCGCACGGGCTCGATCTCGTGATGGTGCTGAACATCGCGTGGCTCGCGCTCGGCGTCGTGCTGTGGGCGCGGCGCCGCGGTGCGAGCGATCTCGCAGCGTTGACCGCCGGCGTGTTGCTCGCGACGACGGGGCTCGTGACCGCGACCGCGTTGCGCGGCGCGCTACCGGCGCTCGCCGACGTGCCGTGGGTCGGCCTGTGTGCGATCGAGCTCGCGGCGGCGGAGGCGCCCCGCGTGGCCGCGCGCTGGGCCGCGTTACTCGGTGTGTTGATCGGCCTCGTCGGGCTCGCGGGCCAGCTCGGGATCCTGGTCGATGCGGTCGCGCTCGCGATCGTTTTCGGGGCCGCGCGCCGGACCTGGCGCTACCTCGCGGTCGCGCTGGCCTCCGGGCTCGCGATCGCGGCCGTTCAGTGGTGGTCGGTGTGGCACACCGACACGATCGGCGCGACGACGTACGGGTTGTCACCGGCGCGGCTCGTCGAGCTCGTCGTGCCGGGAAGCTTCGGCGCGCTCGATCCGATGCACGGGATTCCGGCGTTCATGTCAGGACCGGCGAGCCTGCCGAGCCTGTTTGCGGGCGCCGCGTTGCTGGGGCTGGCTTTCGTACCGCGCACGCTCGCGGCGCGTGGGCGCTATCTGGCGCTGGCGCTCCTGAGCGCGGCGTTCGTCGTCGGCCGTGGCGGTTGGCCGGCGTGGCTCGGCGCGCCGGAGCTCCACCTCGCAGTGCTGCTCGTCTTGATGGCAGTTCGCGCTGCGACCGGCGCCGATGCATTCATCGCGGGCGACAAGCGCGCGTTGATCGTCCTCGCGATCGCGGCGGGCGTCGCGGCGCTGCTCTCGTGGTGCATGGTCGCACTCGAGGACACCACCGGTGCGAAGTCCGATGTCGTGTGGCGCGCGGTGATCGATGGCGCCACCGGTGCCGGGCTCGTCCTCGGTGCGGTCGCGCTCGCACGGCTCGCATCGAAGCTGCGGTTCCTCGCGCTCGCGCTGCTGGTCGCACCGAACCTCGGCTCGCTGCACTCGACCGCGCCGGTCGCGGATGCGATCGCAACGCCGAAGTGGGCGACACTGATCGATGGTCCAACACCGCGTCGCCTGTATCGCAACGCGAAGCTCGAGAAGCCTGGCGAGCCATCGACCACCGAGGCGATCGCGACGCTCGCCGGCGATGCGGCGGCGCGCTGGGGAATCACCGCGGTACGCACCGACGATCCGGCGCGTTCGCGCAATGACGATGCGGCGTTCAAGGCGTCCGCGCACGGTGGCGGCGAGCTGCTCGAGCGCTACAGCATCTCCTACGCAGTGTTGCCGGCGAGCGTCACCGAAGCACAACAACTCGTCGAGCTCGACCGCCGCGCCCTGTGGGCGCTCGCGAAGTATCCCTCGGCTCCGCCGGCCGTCGTCGTCACGGCATGGCAGTGGGCGGCCGACGATGCGGCCGCGCTCGAACAGTTGTTCCCGGCCGCGGGCGGCCGCGGTATTCCCGCCGGAAGCGTGGTGTTGCACGGCAGCGGCGACGCACCGGCGGTCAAAGGCGCGCGCGCCTCGACGTGTACGATCGACCGCTGGGACCCAGGGGCGATCGATCTCCAGTGCGTCGCGCCGGCGGCCGGTTACGCCGTGGTGTCGTCGTCGACCGACCCGCGGTGGAGCGTCACCGTCGACGGGGTCGACCAGCCGTGGGTGACCGCCGACGTGTTACGGCGCGCGGTCGCGGTATCTGGAGGTGCACACGCGATTCACTGGCGCTACGCTCGGGCGTCGTTGTCGCCGCTCTTGGTCGGCCTCGCCGGCCTCGCGCTCTTGCTCGCGCTCTCGCTTCCCACCCATCGGCGCCGCACATGACCACCCCCGAGCTCACCACCGAACGCTTGTTGTTGCGCGGTCCGCGCATCACGGACTTTCCCGACTCGGTCGCGATGTGGACCGATCCGGCGACGACGAAGTACATCGGCGGCGGCGTCCAGCAGACGCGCGAGCAGACCTACGCGCGCGTGCTCCGACACGCCGGCCACTGGGCGCTACTCGGCTACGGCATCTTCACCGTCGTCGAGCGCGCGACCGGCAAGTTCGCGGGCGAGGTCGGCATCGCGAGCTTCGAGCGCGACATCACGCCGCCGCTGCTCCCGTTCGAGGCCGCGTGGGTGGTCGCACCGTGGTGTCACGGCAAGGGCTTCGCGACCGAAGCGCTGCGCGCGGTGCTCGGCTGGTTCGACGGTACGTTCCCGAACCAGCCCACCCAATGCATCATCGACGTCGGCAACGTGCCGTCGCACCGGGTCGCCGAGAAGCTCGGCTACACCGAGATCGATCGCCGCCCGTACCACGGCGCGCCGCTGATCGTGTTCCAGCGTTGACGCAACCGCGGCGCTGCCGGCGTGTCACACTAACCTCGTGCCGCGCCTGATCGGTTTCGCGATGTGTCTCGTCGTCGGGCTCGTGCTCGCGTTCGTGGTGCTCGCGTCCGTGTCGGTGCTGGCGACGCACGACAAGCCGATCGACGTGACCGTGCTGGTCGGCTCCGCGGCGCTGTTCGCGATCGCATGCGACGCCGTGCGTGCGCGTCGTCATCCTCGCGTCCCGCGCGCGTCGCTGCGCTAGCAACCGCCAGGCGGCGCGCGTGTCTCGATCGCGTGGAGGATCTACGCGACCTCGGCGGCCGTCTGTGCCGCCTCGCGATCTCGATCGTCGTCGGCGCCGTCGGTTCGGTCGCGCTCGGCATGTGCTTTCCGATCTCCGAGGAGCAACCACTCCTCGCCGGCTGCATGGGCCGCCACGGCTCGCAGCTCGTGATGGAGGATGTCCCGCTCCTTCTCGCGGGTACCGTCGCGATCGCGTGCGCGTGTTACGCGCTGCTGACGTGGCATGCGCGCCGGCCGCGCGTCGCCCGAGCACGCATCGTGAAGCCGCGCTCCAAAAGTAGGGTGGGAGCTTCGGCGCGGCGATGTGCGGGCAGTACCTGACCGGGGCGCCGCGCCGCGAATCGAGCTCTCGGCCCGCTCGAGCCCGTGTTATCGTGAAGCGTGCGTGCCGTGCTCGTCGTGATGGTGGCGCTGGGTTGCTACGCCCCCCATCCGTTGACCGGCGGACGCTGTGCCGAGGGCGACACGTGCCCGGAGGGCCTCGTGTGCTCGCCGGCATCGCAGACTTGCGAGCGCACCGCGGTCGACGCGCACGTCGATGTGATCCACGACGGCGCAGCCACCGCGCACGATGCGCCCGGCGATGCCGCCACCACCGCGATGCTGGTCCAGTCCGCGACGAGCTACGCGTCGCCGTCGACGTCGCTCGGCGTCACGCTGCCGAGCGTGCCGGCGGCGGGACACCTGCTCGTGCTGATCGCCGGCAACCCGCACGCCCCGCTCACGAGCGTGACCGGCGCCGGGGCGACGTGGACGCTTGCGGCGAGCTCGTCGGTCTACGCGAACGTCGAGATCTGGCTGGGCGTCACGGACGGCTCGAGCGCGACCCTGACCGCGACCGACCCCGGCAGCACCGCACCGATGTCGATGCTGCTCACCGAATGGTCTGGACTCGCGGCCACCGCCACCCTCGACGGCGCGGCGGCGCTCGATGGTGTGACGAGCCCCGCGAGCCCCGGCGCGATCACGACGACGAACGCACGCGATCTGCTGGTGTTCGCGATTAGCGATCCCTTCCCGAACACGTTCGGTGCACCAGCGCCGGGGAGCTGGAGCGCGCTGCCGGAGCTCGATCACGCGGTGAGCCAGGCGGCGTGGTACCGCACGGTCGATACGGCGGGGACGTTCGCGCCGGAGGTCAGCGAGACCGCGCACACCTGGGACGCCGCGCTCGTCGGGCTCCGGATCGCGCCATGATCCCCGCGATCCACGGTCGCGCTCGTTCGCGACGCCGCGCTCGGTCGTGATCAATCGTGGATCTCGAGCGCCTTGATCGCGAAGCGCAGGAAGTCGCGCTCGGTCACGATCCCGCACAGCACGCCATGGCGGTCGACGACCGGTAGACAGCCGAACTTGTGATCGAGGAGCGTGCGGCCCGCGTGCGAGGCGAGCGTCTCCGGGGTCACCGTCCACACGTCGCGCGTCAGGAGCTGGCTCACGCGGATCTCCTCCTGGCGGGCGCGCCGCTCGGTTTCGGACAGGCCACTCAGAACGCTGATCTGGGCGCGCAACAGATCGCGATGCGTGACGAGACCGACCAGCCGGCGGTCGTTGTCGATCACGGGTAGGTGGCGGAACCGGTGGATGCGCATCACGTCCGCGGCGAGAGGCAGCGTCTGTTCCGCGAAGAACGTCACCACTTGCTTGGTCATGATGTCGTCGACGACTACCGGGCGCATGGTTCACCATCCCGCGATGGCTCTCCGCCACCTCCGCTGCTTCCATGCGAAGCAAGACACGCGCCGCGCACGGCCACGCCATTCCAGGCCCGAGCCGCGCCAATTGCGCGGACCCCGAGACGTGCCGCAGCCGGTGCGCGAAGTCGCTGCTTCGAGCTCGTACCGGCATGCCGCCTAGTCGGCGCCGCTACACACCTTGTCGAGCAGCTCGCGCGACGACTTCGCGTCGGCCTTCGCGATCGTCCACACGGTCTCGACGACGCGCGCGTTGAACGGCGTCGCGATGCCGTGGAGCTTCCCTCGCGACACGACCTCGCCGTTCAGGAAGTCGATCGCGGGTGTGCGGCCGCGTTCGATCGCGGCGAGCATCGACGACCGCATCCGCCGGTAGCGCAAGCCGACTGCGAGGAGCAGTGCATGCTTCGCGGTGAGCGCGGCGGAGATCTGGGCCTTACGATCCGCATCGGTCAGCGCGACCCACGCGAGATCGAGCGTGCCCGACACCTTCTCGAGCACGACGTTCTCCGCGTGGGCCACCGCGACCGCCTCGGTCATCAATTCGAGCGCGAGCCGGCGGTAGCGGCGCACCCGCACGAGCGGCCCGAGCGTCTCGCCCGCGATCGTGCCGAGCGAGCTGACCGCGCAGTTGAGCGCGAGCTTGCTCCACCGCGCGCCGCGGAGGTTCTTGGTGATCGTGACCGGGCCGATCGCCTCGAGGAGCTCCGCCACGCGATCGAGATCGGGATCCTCGGCGAGCGGCGCGAGCCTGCCGACCTGGAATCCACCCGCAGCGGTGCGCTCGTACTTGCCGGGCTCCGGCATCGACGCGCCCCACGCGACGATCGCGCCGATCACGCGCTCCGGACCGACGATGCTCGCGATCCGCTCCTCGCATAGCCCGTTCTGCAGCACGATGACGTTCGCATCGGGCGCGAGATGGGGCAGGGCCGTGCGAGCGGCGTCCTCGACCTGCGGCGGCTGGGTCGCGAGCACGCACAGGTCGTATTTGCCTTCGGGCGCCGGCGAGACCCACCCGCGGATCACGCGCTCCTCGCCCTCGTCGACTACGCGATAGCCGGCCTGGTCGACCGCGGCGCGGATCGCTGGATTCGTGGACACCGCGGTCACCGCCGACCCGATCTCGGTCAGCGTCGCGGCGACGATCCCGCCGAGCGAGCCGGCGCCCATCACGAGAATTCGCGGCTGGGGGTTCATACCTATTCGAGCTTTAGCAGAACTTTGGGAAGTCCGCGTAAGGGGGCTAGAATTAGCGAACCCGATGCAGATCACTTTCTGGGGAGTCCGGGGCAGTTACCCGGTGCCCGGCGCAGCCACCGTTCGGTATGGTGGCCAGACGTCGTGCGTCGAGGTCCGCTCGGAATCCGGTGACTGCATCATCGTGGACGCCGGCACCGGGATGCGCGCGCTCGGCAACAAGCTCTCCGGCGAGGCCGCAGGTCGGCCGGGCCAGTACCACGTGCTGCTCTCGCACGTGCACTGGGATCACATCCAGGGCCTGCCGTTCTTCTCGCCCGTGTACATCCCGGGCACGCGGATCTCGGTCTACGCGCTGCTCACCGCCGCCGACGAGCTCAACCAGGTGATCGGCGGCATCACGCGCCACGAGTTCTTCCCGATGCCGCTCGAGGCGGTGCCGGCGACCTTCGATTTCCAGAAGGTCGAGCCCGGCCTCGACTTCGTGATCGGCGCGTTTCATGTCACGCCGATCGCGCTCAACCATCCGTTCGGCTCCGTCGGGTATCGCATCGATGCCGATGGCTCGTCGTGGGCGTACGTCGCGGATACCGCGCCGTTCGATCAGGTCCTCCACAAGCAGCACTTCTTGCCGGGCCCCGAACCGCTCAGCGCCGACGACAAGACCGCGCTCGAAGGCATGCGCGCCGCGCTCGTCAAGCGGCTGCACGGTGTCGACACCGTCGTCTACGACACCCACTTTCTGCCCGAGGAGTACGCGCGGTTTCCGCACTACGGTCACTCGACGCCCGACCAAGCGCTCGAGATCTGTGCCGAGGCGAAGGTTCGCCGGCTCGTCCTGTATCACCACGCGCCGGCACACACCGACGACCAGATGGATCAGATCGCCGCGCGCTACCTCGCGAAGGGCGCGACCCGCGGCATCGAAGTGCTGACCTCGTTCGAGGGCATGTCGATCCCGATCGGCGAACAAGACTACGAGGCCGAGGAGACGACGAATCCCGGCACCGGCGTGCACGGCATCGTTCAGGTGCCTAAGTGAAACTCCGGTTCTGGGGCGTCCGCGGGTCGTTCGCGATGAGCGGCCGCGATTATCTGCGCTACGGCGGCAACACGCCCTCGGTCGAGTTGCTCAGCGCGGGCGGCGATCGGTTGCTGATCGATCTCGGCACCGGCGCGACCGAATTCGCGAAGCACCTGATGAGCAGCGAGTTCGGCAAGGGCAGCGGCAAGCTGCCGATCCTGCTCTCGCATACGCACCTCGATCACATCCAGGGTCTGCCGTTCTTCACGCCGTTCTTCATCAAGGGTAACGAGATCCGGATCATGGGCGCGGACCCGATCTCCGGCGTCTCGCTCGAGGCGACGCTGCAGAACCAGCTCGCGCCGCACTACTCGCCGCTCAACGGGCTCGAGAACCTCGCCGCTGGTGTGTCGATCGAGAGCTTCAAGCCGGGTGCGCAGTTCGAGCTGCCGGGCTTCCAGGTCGCGACCGCCGCGGTGCCGCACGGCTCGATGTGGACGACCGCGTTCCGGGTCTCCGCCGACGGCAAGGTCGTGACGTTCCTGTCGGACGTCGAGTACCCGTCGCCCGACGAACCGTTGCCGCAGGCGCTCGCTCTCGCGCAGGACGCCGACCTCGTGATCCACGACGCGATGCACGCGGATCGCGACTACGACCTGCGGCGCGGCTGGGGCCACTCGCCGGCGCACGCGGGCGTGGTCGTCGCGGAGCGCGCGCACGCGAAGAAGCTCGCGCTGTTTCATCACAGCCCCGACGCGACCGACGAGATGATCGACGAGGTCGTGGCGCGCACCGCGAGTCAGACCGCGGTGCCGGTGTTCGCGGCCGCCGAAGGCGCGTATCTAGACGTCTAGCCGAGTGGCGGCGTCGAGCCCGGATCTCCGGGCGGCGGCGGATCGTTCCGCGGGAGGTGCATCGACAGATGATCCTCCTTCTTCTTCTTGCCGGTGATCCACTTGAAGAACCCGCCGATCGCGGCGATCACGACGATGAAGCCCTTCTTGAGGAACAGCAGCAGCAGGACCAGGAGGCCGGTCTTCTTCGCGACGAGCAGCGCGCCGCCGCCGATCACGAGCGCCTTCAGACCCAAGTGCGAGTCCTTGTCGCCACTCGCGTGATTGTCGTACGTGAAGCCGGGCTTGAACCGGGTCGCCTGGAGCACCGAGAGCGCCTGGACCTTCGACGCCTCGATCGTCGCCGCGTCGTCGATCAGGTTGAGCGACAGATAGCCGCTGCGGCCGAGGAACCGCGTGAAGAAGTTGACGACCTTGCCGCTGGTGTCGTGCGCGTTGAGGCCCCACACGAGGTGGTGCTTCGCCTTGTCGTAGGCAGGCGGGTTGCTCCAGCCGTCGATCTCGAGCGCCGGGATGCCCATCGCGACGCGCTTCTTGTTCTGCTCCGCGGTGCCGGTCTTGAAGTCCTGGAGCATCTCGTTCGCGTCGAGCTGATCGGCATCGCTATCGTTGACGTAGCCCTCGTCGTTCGCGTCGATGATCACGACCCACTCGCCGCCGCCGAACTCCGGCATCACGACTGCGATCGTGCCTTCCGCCGAGCCGCCGCCCTTGCGGATCAATTCCTGCGCCGTGGTTTGCTCGAACAACCGCATGCCCTTCGGCACTTCGATCTCGGCGTTGTGGCCGAGGTCGTAGAGCTTGGGACCGTGGATCTGCGGAAACTCGCCGAACGGATCGGCCGGCGCTTCGGCGCTGCCGTCACCGGCGCTGCCATCCGCGCTACCGGTCGCAGCGGCGGGCGGAGCAGCGGCTTTCTTCGCCGGCTCCTTCTTCGTCGCGTGCGTCCTGTCATTACCTGCGAACGCCGTCGTCGTCGAAACGACCGCGATCGCGCACACCAAGGTCCACGAGCTCCACCGCATCGGCTGAACCTCGCACAGTTCATGTGTCAAAAGGGAGCGAAATTCAGTCGGGTCGGGGAAACAACGCGCGTTCGATGAACGCCGCGAGCGCTTCCTGCGTGCGCGTCCGATCGATCGCCGAGGGAACCAAATGCACCGCTATTCCGTACGCACATTGCATGGCGGCGCCGTACAGCACGTACGCGAACGCTTCCGGATCCGGCACCGTCGAACGCGGCGTGATCGCGGCGATCAGCGTCGCGAGCTTCTGCACGGCCAGTTGCTCGAACGCGCGGCGCAGCTCCGCGACATCGTTGTAGCGCAGCGACATCTCCATGAAGCTGCGGGTCAGCGCCGGCCGCGACAAGACGTGCTCGAACAAGGCGCGGCACGCCTCGGTGATGGTGTCGTGGCGCGAGCGCTTCGCGAAGTGCTCGGGCGTCAGCCGTTCGACCGTTTCGGCGTAGGCCTGGCCGATCGAGCGCCGCATGATCTCGAGGTAGACCTCGTGCTTGTCATCGAAGTAACGATAGAACGTGCCGACCGAGACGCCGGCGCGGTTCGCGATCTCGGGCGTACCGATCGCGTCGTAGCCCTGCTTGCCGAACAGCTCCGTCGCCGCATCGATCAGCGCTTCGTAGCTCCGGCGCGAGCGCTCTTGCCGAAATTCCGGGCTCGGGACCGCCTGGATCACCTGATCCGGAGTTCTACGAGCCGCACGCCGAGCCACCTCACTAGAATGCCCTTGACCCCGGGCCCGGCCAAGGCCAAACTTGAAACAAGTTTCACTTTTGGAGGAGCCGCAGATGGTGCACGCCGCCGAAACCTTGGCCGGTCCGTCGATCGAGATGCTCGAGACCACACTGGATGTGACCTACACGTGGGGTTATCAGGAGACGCGCCAGAAGCTGCGCGACCTCTATGACAAGGCCGTCCGCGCGCAGTGGATCTCCGACGACGTGTTGCCCTGGAACACCGACGTCGATCTCGAGAAGCCGATGGGCCCCGAGCAGCTGATGCCGCTGTGGGGCTCCGACATCTTCGCGAAGATGACCGAGAAGGAGCGCAAGGCGATCAACATCCAGACCTTCGGCTGGACGATGTCGCAGTTCCTGCACGGCGAGCAGGGCGCGTTGCTCGCGACCGCGCAGCTCGTCGATTCGGTCCAGGATCTCGACAGCAAGCTGTACGCGGCATCGCAGGTCGTCGACGAGGCGCGCCACGTCGACGTCTACAACCGCTACCTCCACAAGAAGGTCGGCTTCTCGTACCCGTGCAACACGCACTTGAAGACGCTGCTCGATCTGATCCTCAAAGACTCGCGCTGGGACATGAAGTTCCTCGGCATGCAGATCATGGTCGAGGGTCTCGCGCTCGCCGCGTTCGGGATGATCCGCAACAACACGCAGGAGCCGCTGCTCAAGGAGCTCACGGCGTACGTGATGGGCGATGAAGCGCGCCACGTCGCGTTCGGCGTGCTGTCGCTGCGCGACTTCTATCGCGACCAGCCAGACTCGGTGAAGAAGGAGCGCGAGGACTTCGTGTACGAGGCCGCGCGCCTGATGCGCGATCGCTTCCTGTTCCAGGAAGTGTGGGAGCGCCAGGGCCTGCCGGTGAAGGAGTGCATGGAGGTCGCGCTCCACAGCCCCGGCCAGGTGATGTTCCGCCAGATGCTGTTCGCGAAGATCGTACCGGCCATCAAGAAGGCGGATCTGTTGTCGGATCGGCTGCGTGCGCGGTTCGCCGAGCTCGGGATCCTGCAGTTCGAGAACTGGGCCGACCCGGTGAGCGACATGGAAGCGTCGCCGCAGGGCGCCACGTCGGCGCGGCTGTGAATCTGCTATAGACAGGACATGGTGCGCGCGACCCTGCTGTCCCTGGCCCTCGTCCTCTCGTTCTCCTGCAAGAAGGGCGATGACGCGAACGCGGCTGCGAAGCCGAAGATCGCGCCCACCGCTCCGCTGACCGCCGGGACGACCGACAAGGACGGCGTGCGCCGGATCGAGATCACGGCGAACACCGAGGGCTACAAGCCCGACAAGATCATGGGCAAGCCCGGCGAGAAGCTGACGCTCGTGTTCACGCGCACCGCCGATTCGTCGTGCATCGCGCAGCTCGTGACGCCCGACAAGCAGACGGTCGATCTGCCGCTCAACCAGCCGGTCGAGGTCGCGGTGACCGTGCCGGCGACGGGGCAGGTTGGCTTCGCGTGCGGCATGGACATGTTCCACGGCACCGTCGTCGCGGAACCGAAGTCGTAGCGACTACTTCATCCGCATCGTGACGACGAAGCACGCGCCGATCGCGGTGCCGCGTAACTCGTACGGTTTGTATTTCCACGTCTTCAGCTGATCCGCGAGGTCGGTCGAGACGCGCTTGTCGAGCTTGCCGACGAAGTCGACGCTCGCGACGTTGCCGCTCGTATCGATGCACAGCTTGGCCGCAGTGACCGTCGGCAGCGATTGCGATTTGTAGCGCGAGATGTTCGGCGATTCGCCCGAGACCTTCGTCACCGCGTTCGGCGCGACCGTCACCGGTCCCGTCGGCATGGGCGCAGGCGTAGGCGGTGCCGGTATCGGAGTCGGTGGTGTCGGAATCACCGGGCGCTCCGGCATCGGGACCGGCGCGGGTTGCTCCTGCGGTGCGGCGGCGGCATCTGGCCTCGCGACCGGATCGTCGGTGACGAACGCCTCGGTCGCCGTGCGCCTCACGGTGTGCGCGGCTGGCTGTGCGACCGGCTGAGCGCCCGCCACGTTCGGGGACACCGCCGCCATGAACGACGGGTTGAGCTCGATATCGCTCGATGCCTCCGCGTTGACGGTCTGGCGCCAGACCTCGGCGCCGTTCTTCTTCAGCACGATCGTGTGCGAGCCCGGCTTGATCGGCAGCTTGATCGGCGTGTGCTCGGGCAACACGACACCGTCGAGCTCGGCCTCGAGCCCGGATGGTGTCGACGACACCGATAGCGTCGCCTCGCCGGTCGTGCCGGTCGTACCGAGTGGCCGCAGCTCGATGTGCAGCGACTGCTTGTCGTTCGCGGCGAGCTCGAGCGAGGTCAGGTACGCGGTGTAGCCGCTGCGATGGATCTCGATCTGGTGAACGCCGGCGGGGAGCTCGGTGCTCCACGGCGAGCCGGTGTGCGCGGTGCCGTCGATCCGAACTTCGGAGTCGGCCGGGGTCACGTCGAACTTCACGGTCGCCGGCCCGGTCGCGACGGGAGCCATCGGCTTGGAGGTCGCCGTCGTCGGTTGCTGACTCGTCACGTACCACGCGGCACCGGCGCCACCCCCCGCGAGCAGGAGCAGGCCGAGCACCATCCACCACCGCCCCGACTTGTTGCGCTCGACCATCGAGGCGCCGATCACCGGCTTCTGGGTGGCCGGCGCGATCGAGACCGGCGCGGTCTTGCGCACGGACGCGGGCTGGACGCCGGGACGCGTGCGCGGCGCGGGCCGCAGCTCGATCACCTCGTCGTGCGGCGCGCCGGTCGGCGTCGCCGCGCGCTGGATCGCGACCTTGCCGGTGCTCGAGAACCGCACGACCGGCTCTTGCGTGTTCGCGCGACCGATCGCGATCGGCGGATGATTCTCGGCGAGCGTCGCGGCCGCGTCGTCCCCGCTCTCGTCGATATCGTCGAGGCCGAACAGGTCCTCCATCGCGAGCGAGCTGTCGCGCGCCGTGCCGGTCGGCGGCGGATTGCTCGTGCGTGGCCGCGGCCGCGACATCTCGAAGTCGGGCACGACCTCCGGCGTCGGCGCGCGGAATCGATCGGACGGGCGCGACCCGCGCGGCGCCGTGCCATGACTCGGCTGGTGGACCGGAATATCGCCGACGCCGCCCGTCGAGCTGATGACCTCGACCTCGACCTCCTCGCCGGTGACGAACGTCTCGGGGCGCGCGGCAAGGTGCTTCCCCGAAACATCCGGCACGTCGTCGAGCACGATCGGACCGGAGTGGCCGTGATCCTCGGCCTCGCCGGTGCCCCACACCATCTCGACGGCCTCGTCGTCGTCGAGGTTGCGCGTCGGCCGCGGCGTCGGGGCGCGCCCGGCCGGCGTCGCGTGCAGCTTCGACGGTTCGAACGTGTTGCCCGAGAACCCCGCGGGTGGCTCGAGCGAGAACGCCCAGTCGAGCCACATCGCGACATCGCGGTGCGAGGTCTGCAGTTGGTACTGCTTGCGGACCCGGTTGAGCTCGTCGCGCATGTCGAGTGCGTTCGCGAACCGGTCATCCGGATCACGCGCGAGCGCCTTGAACGCGATCGCGTCGAGCTCCGGCGTGCACGCCTGATTGAACGTCGACGGCGGCATGATGTCGCCGCGCTGGACCTTCATCAGCGTCTGGTACTCGTTCTTGCTCGCGAACAGCGGCCGCGCGGTGAGCAGCTCGTGCAGGATCACGCCGGCCGCCCACACGTCCGAGCGCGCGTCGAGATCCTTCGATCCCGAGATCGCTTCCGGCGCCATGTACGCGAGCTTGCCCTTCACGCGGCCGGTCTGGGTGCGCAGCGTCGAGGACTGCGCCTTCGCGATGCCGAAGTCGATCACCTTCAAGTGACCCGACGGCGCGACGAGCAAGTTCGACGGCGACACGTCGCGGTGGACGAGTCCGAGCGGCTGGCCCTGGTCGTCGGTCTTGGTGTGCGCGTAGTCGAGCGCCTCGAGCAGCTGGAGCATCAGGCCGACGGTGACGTGGAGCGGCGCCGGGCCGGTGACCTTGCGCGCGTGGCGCAGGATCTTCCGGACATCGCGGCCCTCGATGTACTCCATCGAGATGAAGTACTCGGTGCCGACGCGACCGAGCTCGTAGATCTGGACGATGTTGACGTGGGCCAGCATCGACGCGAGCTTCGCCTCGCGTACGAACGCCTTGATGAAGCTAGCGTCCTCTGCGAGGTGCGGGAGCAACCGCTTCAGCGCGACGCAGCGCTCGAAGCCTTCGACCCCACGTTCGAGCGCGCGGTGAACGGTCGCCATCCCGCCCACACCCAGCCGTTCGTACACGAGGTACGGGCCAAACTGCTCTTCAGAGGCGAGGTCTGGCCCCATAGCTCCGCGTGCGGATCGTCGCACACAACGCGCGACGAAGAGCCGACTACTTCTCCGATTCTTCCGGCGATCTTACGTCGAGCGTGAGGGCATGGATCGGCCCCTTCATTTCCTCGACGAGTGCCGCCATGACGAGGCGGTGTCGCTCCAGCATGGTTCGACCGGTGAAGCCGGCCGAAACGATCGTCGCTTTCCAGTGATCCTCCGTGCCGGTGAGGTCCGAGAGCTCGACGACCGCATCCGGGAGTGCCGCGCGGATCTTCGCGATGATGGCGTCGGGCTTCATAACTGAGGAACGTTAAGTTCTTGGGCCACCGCGGCGAACGCGTCGATCGCGCGGTCGATGTCGGCCTCGGAGTGGGCGGCGGAGACCTGGACGCGGATCCGCGCCTGGCCCTTCGGCACGACCGGAAACGAGAATCCGATCACGTAGATGCCGTGACCGAGCAGGCGTTGCGCCATTTCGGCGGCGAGCCGCGCGTCACCGAGCATCACGGGCGTGATCGGGTGGGTACCGGACCGGATCGCGAGGCCGGCCTTGGTCATGCCGGCGCGAAACCGTGTCGTATTTCCCTCGAGCTTGTCGCGCAGTGCGGTCGATTCGCTGATCAGCGCGATCGCGGCGATCGAACCGGCGACGATCGGCGGCGCGAGCGTGTTCGAGAACAGATAAGGCCGCGATCGGTTGCGGAGGAGATCGACGATCTCTCTCTTCCCGGACGTGAAGCCGCCCGATGCGCCGCCGAGCGCCTTGCCGAGCGTGGAGGTGAACACGTCGACGCGATCGAGGCAGCCGCGCATCTCGGCGCTGCCGCGCCCGGTCTTGCCGACGAAGCCCGTCGCGTGGCTGTCGTCGACCATGACGAGCGCGTTGTACTTCTCTGCGAGGTCACAGATCGCGTCGATCCGCGCGATGTCGCCATCCATCGAGAACACGCCATCGGTCGCGACCATGCGCAGGCGCTTGCCTTGGGTCGCCTTGAGCTTCGCTTCGAGGTCGTCGAGGTCGTCATGCTCGTAGCGATGGCGCTCGGCCTTGCAGAGCCGGACGCCGTCGATGATCGATGCGTGGTTGAGCGCGTCGCTGATGATCGCGTCGTCCTCGCCGAGCAGCGTCTCGAACAGGCCGCCGTTCGCGTCGAAGCACGAGCCGTACAGGATCGTGTCTTCGGTCCCGAGGAACTTCGAGATCGAGGCTTCGAGCTCCTTGTGCTTGTCCTGGGTGCCGCAGATGAAGCGCACCGATGACAGGCCGTAGCCTCGATCGTCGAGCGCGGCGCGCGCGGCCGCGATCACGCGCGGGTGCGACGATAGGCCGAGATAGTTGTTCGCGCAGAAGTTGATCACCTCCTTGCCGTTCGTGACGACGTGCGCGGCTTGAGGCGAGGTGATCAACCGCTCGTGCTTCCACAGGCCGGCCGATTCGATCTCGGCGAGCGCTGCGGCGTAGACGGACTTCGCGTTCGTGTACATGACGTCTCCTTCAATGGGATAGGACTGCGCCGAGATCGAGCATGCGGCGCACGCGCGGCACGAGATCCTCGGTCATCGCGTCGAGATCGAACGTCGGCTTCCAGCCCCAGTCGCGGCGCGCGGCCGCGTCGTCGATCGCCTTCGGCCAGCTATCGAGGATGCTCTGGCGCACCGGATCGGGGGTGTACGTGAACGTCGCGTTCGGGATGACCCGCTTGACCGAGATCGCGATCTCGTCGGCGCGCGGTGAGAACGCGGCGATGTTGTAGATCGTGCGGGTCAGCCGCTCGCGCTCGACGAACCCGAGCTCGAGCAACGCGCGCACGCCGTCGGGCATGTACATCAGCGGGATCCGGGTGTCGGCGCGCGCGAACGCGTCGTAGCTGCCCTTGCGAACCGCGTCGACGTACATGAACAGCGCGTAGTCCGACGAGCCGCCGCCCGGCATCGCGGCGGAGATCAAACCCGGGAACCGCACGCCGCGGCAGTCGATGTCGTAGCGCTTGCGGTAGTAGCTGCACAGGAGCTCGCCGGCGACCTTCGTCACGCCGTACATCGTGCCGGGATGGAGCGCGACGTCGTCGGGACAGGGATCGGGAAGCGGGCCGCTCGGCGGCGGACCGAACACCGCGATGCTGGACGTGAACATCAGGCGCTTGACCTTCGCGCGGCGCGCCGCTTCGAGCACGTTCCACGTGCCGGTCTGGTTGACGTCGTACGCGAGCCGCGGGTTCGCTTCGCCGCTCGCCGACAGGATCGCGGCGAGGTGGTAGACCAGCTCGGGCCGCTCGTCGGTGAACATGTGCTGGACCGCGGCGGCGTCGGTGACGTCGAGGCGTTGCCAATCGCCGCCCGCGTGCGCGTGGCTCGGCGGGCGAGGGGCGAGGTCGGTCGAGACGACGTGGTGGCCTGCTGCGACGAGCGCGCCGATGAGGTCGTGGCCGATTTGGCCGCCGGCACCGGTGATAAGAATCTTCACGCGCGCATCATGTTCGCGCGGCGTCCGAACGACAAGAGCGCTAGTGCGTCGACTGTTCGACCGCGTAGACCGAGCACGCGTGCGAGAACGTCATCGCGTTACCGACCATCACGCCCGGTCCCGGCGGGTCGTTGTCGAGCGCGCCGCCGGCCCAGTTGTAGGCCGAATCGGAGAACGCGAGGAACACGCACATCTCCTGGTTGCCGATGCCCCAGCCGACCGTGCTCGCGGTCGAGTTGTAATAATCGCAGGTGAACTTCAGGTGCGAGAAGCCAGCCATCGAGAACGGCGGATCGAGTGTGCCGCCGAGCGCGTCGCCGATCTGTGACGTCGTCTCGTAGATGCTCGCAGTGGCGCTCTCGTCCGCGGGTAGCGCGTCGATCGACAGCCCGGTACCGAGCACGTGGTAGTGAGCGAGCGCGTAGTACAGCTTGAAGTCGGGGGTCGGCGCGGTCACCGCGCCCTGGTTGCGCAGGATGTCCCATTGCGGCTGGAGATCGCAGTCGACGGTGAACTTCGAATTCAGGTTCGGCGGCAGGCCGAGCGCGTGGTCCTCGAACGACACACCCGAGAGCTTCGTCGTGACGTTGGCTTCGAGGATCGGGGTCAGCGTGATCACCGGCGACAGGTGGTCGACCTTGTCGGAAGCGTTCAGGAGGTGGATCGTCGAGACGATCTTCGAGTGCGCGGGGATCTGGATCACGGCGCCGGCGGGGAACTTCTGGACGTCGTTCTGCGCTTGCGTCGATTGCGCGAACAGCACGCCGCCCTTGAGCGCGGCGACTTCTTGATCGAAGCCGCGGTCGGCGCAGGTGTACGTGCCGTCGGGCCCGTCGAACGGGCCGATCACGCCGGTCGTCGGGTTGCTCGCGGGGACGAACATCCAGTTCGAGTGATGGAAGCCCGGGCCGCCCGTGTCGAGCTCGACCTGGTTCACGTACATCACGTCCTCGTTGTTCAGCGTGATCTGCACGCACTGATCGCTGATCTCCTGGCTCGGCTGGACCGTGAACGGGCCGAACGGATACACGCGCGGCTCGTCGGCAGCGGGTGGATTCGTGCCGCCGCAGGCGGTCATTGCGAGCACGAAGGTGAGCGCGAGCGATCCCCAGATCCGCATGGCACCTCATATAATGGTCCGAGGGCCGGGCCAATTGCTAAATGGTTACACCGCGTGCCAAAAACCGCGGTCGGTAATCCTTTTCAATAGTTCGGGTGAGGATCTCCACGTAGTCGGCAGGCGCAGCGAGACCCCAGGCGCGTTCGACCGGGGTGATCGAGGTCGCCGCGGTCGAAGTGGTCGCCGGGTTGCCGGTGCCGTAGGTCGCGACGAGCTCGCCGTGGAGCGCCGGCCATTGCGACGCGATCCACGCGGGGATGCGATCGCCGATCGCGGTGGTCGCGAGCCAGTCGAGCGTGTCCCAACCGAACTCGCGGTGGCGGACCTCATCGACGAGGATCCGATCGAGCGCGGTGCGAGCGACCGGTTCGGTGCACGACGCGCGGAGGTGCTTGAACAACGGCACGGCGACGGTCTCGCCGAGACAGAACACGCGGACGATCGCGGAGAGCAGGTCGAGCTCGAGGATCGGATCGCGGCGGGGCAGGCCGAGGTGCTCGCGCACGAGCACCGGCGGTGCGGTGCCGCCGGCGGCGGTGTAGACCTCGTGCGAGAGCCGCGAGTGGGCGAGCTCGTCGGCGACGATCGCGAGGCCGGCGTCGATCAGCTCGGGCGGCGCGCCGGCCTGGATCAGCCAGAGCGTGACCTGCTGCGCGATCGCGGCGGAGGTGTACTCGGCCGCGATGCGGGCGCGCCATTCTTCGCGAGTGCGGTGGGTGGTCACTTCGGGCAGGGCACCTGCTGCGGCGCCTTGCACTTCGCGTTGCGTGGGCATGGATCCACGCGCTCGGCGGTGCACGTGCCCTCGTGCTGCGTGACCTTCGCGGGATACGCGATGCCCTCGACACACGCGTAGGGCTGCGGCCTCGGCGGATTGCACATCGCGTGCGGCGGGCAGTGGGTCATGCCGCGCGCGTAGCACGTGCCGTTCGCTTTCTCGACGACCCACGTGCGATCTTCGGGCGGCGGGGGCGGCGGGGGCGGCGGGGGCGGCGGATTCGCCGTCGGCAACGGCTGCGGCGGCGTCGGATCCGTTTCGGGCGGCGGCGCAGGGCGCGGCGGGTTCGCGATGATCGTCGGCGATTGAGCCTGCGGCGGTGGCGGCGTCGGCCGCGGATCGCTCACCGTCGGCTGGCCCGGATCGGGCTGCGCGATCGATTGCGACGGCGGAGTCGACGACTGCACGTAGCACGCGGGTGCCACGGCGAACGTGATCACGAGCGGGCTCGAGAACCTACGACGCGGCATTCGCGCGGACATGGCGCGAAGGTAACATGGGGGACATCGCCGCCGGCGATCGTCGGCGGCGGTCGCGATGACAATCTCGGTCTCGGCGTGTCGTACGATCCGCGCACCTTCGAACCGGATCGCGGTGCCGTTCTTCGACGCCGTCCCTATGACTCGCTCGGCGAGCTGAGCTTCACCGACTGGAAGCCGTCGTACAGCGCGGCGCCACGGATCTCGTCGAATCTCGCCACCGTCGCGACGGTCGACGACGGCGTCAGTCCCGAGGACAGCGGGCTCCTGGATCAACGGATATCAGAGCTTTTGATGCTACGCTCGCGTCGATGACTGCCCGCGAGGATCGCGCTCGTCTCGAGGCGCTGGTCGTACGGGTCGAGGCGGACCTCGGTGCGGTCGCGGAGGATCGCGATACGGGTGATGCGCTCGCCGCGGAGCTCGGCGGCGAGCTCGGCCTGCGCTGGCGCCTCGCGGTGGTGCGCGCGGCGATCGAGGATCCGCCGGACGGCGACGCCGTGCGCGAGCTCTACGGCGAGCTGGTCGATCGCTATCGCGACGATGCGGCGAGCCTCGCGAAGATCAAGCCGATCGGCGACGAGATTCGCAAGCTCGAGGCCGCCGGCGAGCTGGCGAGCACGATGGTCGCGCGCAGCGATCGCCGCAAGCGCTAGCCCGGTGCCACGCCGCTTCGCGCCGGAGGCGCGTCCAGGAGCTCGCGGACCTTCCTCAACAGCGCGTCCGGAACAATTGGCTTGGCGAGAAACGCGACGCCGGAGTCGAGTACTCCGTGATGCACGATCGTGTTCTCGGTGTAGCCAGAGACGAAGTATGGCCGTCCATGCGCGGCATCCGCAGGTCGAGAAGGATCACCGATGGTGGCACCGCGAGAGCGGCCTGCAGCCCGACCTCGCCATTCTCGGCCTCGGCGACGTCATAGCCGAAGCGCTTGAGGCTGGCTCGAAAGCTGCCCCGCAGCGCCGCGTCGTCTTCGATGACGAGAACTGTGTCTCGGAGCTCTTCCATGGGGTCCTTCACCGTCCAGATCCGACACCCTTACAGTCGGCCAGTTCCTGCCAGCGTCGATAGCGAACGGTGGGCAGGGGCTCCCGCCACCGGCGGGGCGTGTGCTATCCATCCGCCGCCATGAGCCTCGTGGTGCTCGACGACGTCACGCTGTTCTTCGGAGATCGTCTGATCCTCGATGCGGTGAGCCTGCGCCTCGGCCATGGCGATCGCGTCGGCCTGATCGGCCCGAACGGCTCGGGCAAGACGACCCTGCTCAAGATCATCGCCGGCGACCAGGAGATCGACGACGGCAAGGTGACGCGCGCGAACGGCGTTCGCGTCGGCTGGCTACCGCAGGAGATTTCGGTCGCGAGCGGGCGCTCGCTGATCGACATGATCCTGTCGTCGGTCCCCGGCAAGAAGGAGCTCGACACGCAGCTCGCCGCGACCGAGGAAGCGCTCACGAACGGCAACCTCGACGACGATCAGATGATCGACCTCGCGGGCGAG
>JBDUAS010000295.1:0-8382 GCA_040004535.1 Deltaproteobacteria bacterium | reverse complement strand
CGTCGAAGAACTTCGCGCCGCGATCCTTGTCCTTGAACCGCTGGACCCACTCGAGTGCGAACGTGCGGAGCGACTCGACCTTCTTGCCGTGGTCACTCGCGCGCTCCGCGCGGCGGAGTTGATGCTTCTCGAGCTCGTCCCAGCGATTGCCGGTCTGGAGCACGGTCTCGTAGATGAAGTTCGCGGACGGCTCGTCGATATCGAGCACGAAGATCCGCTTCAGCAGGTCCTCGAGCCGCGGATCATCCGCGCTCTCGATGCGGAGGATGCGGGCCGCGCGCAACAGCATGCGCACGGCTTGCGCGCCCTCGAAGCGCTCGGCGTCGTCGGAGAGCCGATCGACTTCGTCGGTCCAGAACTCCTGGTCGTACGTGACCGCCGCGAGCGCGTCCTTGACCCGAACCGAGTCGGGTTGGGCACCAAGTGCGCGCTGGAGGATGGGAAGCGCTTTATCTTTTTGCCCGGAGTCGAGCAGCGCCTCGCCGACGATCGCCGGCAGGTTCACCGCGGCGTGCGGCGATCGCAGCTCCATCTCGCCGAGCTTGGCGACCATCTCGAAGCGTCCGATCTCGCCGTAGACCTCGCGCGCTCGCGAGAGCGCTTTGAGGTTATCCGGGTGGAGCTTCCACGCACGTTGATAAAGCCCAAGAGCTCTCTCGCGTTCGGGGATTACATCCTCGACGAGAGCGGCGAGCTCGAATAGGCGTTCGGACTGCTCGGGCTTCGTGCCCGAGCCTTCCAATTCCTTCTCGAGCTCGTCGATGGTTTGCGTCCAATCGCGCGATCTACGAAGGCGTTCCCGAAGCAGCGTACGCGTATCCATCTGCGGTCTATCCTCCCGCAATTCCGAAAGAAACCTCTACCCACACTCCGACGATATTTTTTATCACGACGACGTCTGCCCGTGGGGGGCTGGTACCGCCGAAATATCGCGAGCTTTCCACCCGGATTGCTTGCCTAGCATCCGAATCCTCATCGGAGAAGCCGCGAGCGAAAGATCGGCTGTGCTCAGAAAACAAATGAGGCCGCTCGTCGGCGGCCTCTCGTCTCCAGGGAGATGTAGGTGCGACGCTAGTGCTTCTTGGCGCCCTTGGCGCCCTTCTTCACGAGGTCCGCAGGCGACTCCTTGGGCGTCGGCGGGGCGCTGGCGGCGGCCGACTTCGCGGCGATATCCATCAGCATCTTCGACGCCTGCTGCTTCGCGAACTCGAGCGACGCGCCGCCCGACTTCGAGAAGTCCTCGAGGTCGCGCTTGGCGTGGATGAAGTCACCCTTGTGGAAGTACGCCTGGCCGCGCTGGAACTTCGCCTTGTGGTTGTCCTTCTTCGATTCGATCGCCTTGTCGAACGCCTCGATCGCCTTGTCGTCCATCCGCTTGTCGTCGTAGCCCATGCCGAGCACGAACCAGATGTCCGAGACCTCGTTCGAGCCCGGCACGTTGACGACGCCCTGCGACGTCACTTTGATCGCTTCGTCGGTGTAGTCCCACTTGCGATAGAGCTCGCCGAGCGCGACGTACGGCCCCGACTCGCGCGGATCCGATTTGATCGCGGCCGAGAACTCGTTCGCCGCGTCCTTCGGCTTGTCGACTTCGCGATCGACCTTGCCGAGATAGTAGTGCGCCCGCCAGAGCTCGCCGTTGAGCTTCAACGCCTCCTGGAGGTGTTGCATCGGCTTCTCGAAGTTCACCGTCGAGAGATCCGGCTGGACCTCCTCGGGCTTCTTGTTCTCTTTCTTCGCCTGATCTTCGATCGCTTGCTGCACCGCTTTTTCGTAAAGCGAGATGCCGTACCACATGTGGTACATCGGATCTTTGTCGGAGATCTGGACCGCGTGACCGAACGCGTCCGCGGCTTTCGCCCACTCGCGCTTGCCGGCTTCAGCCGCGCCCATGCCGTACCAAGCGAGGTGCTGGTCCGGATACTTCGACGTCGACTTTTCGAACTCGGTGATCGCGCTGTCGTACTGCTTCGCTCCGTAGGCCTTGTTGCCAGCCGCGAGCGAGACCTTCGAGTCGTTCAAGCTTTGGTTTGGACACCCAGCGAGGACGACGAGCAGCAATGCACCCCAGAGCTTCATGCTGTGAAACGTAGACCGGTTCATGTGGCACCTCAAGGCTTCGTCGGAATTTGATCCAAACAGAAACGGCCCCTCGGTGAGGGGCCGTCGTCGCAGATCGCGCTAGCTGTTCACTAGCTCACTGGCCGGCCGGACGGAACGTGAACGGGTAGTTGACCTGCACGCCACCGCCGCCCTTCGGCTTCGGGAACTCGATGCCGTGGATGACGTCGGCGACGCAGTTCGCGACCTCGGGATCGACGCCCGAACCGTTCGACGCGGTCACGTTGCCGTTCGGCGAGATGAAGAACTGCGTCGACACCGTGCCCGCCAGGCCCGGCTTCGCGAGCAGCTGCTTCTCGTAGCAGTACTGGATCTTCTGGATGTTGCGCTTGATGTAGCGCCGGATGATCGCCTTATCGAGATCGCCCTGCGAGTTCGGCTGGCCGATGGAGACGGTCGGAACCGCCGAGGTACGGCCGCGCATACCACCGCGACCACCGCCGACGCCGTAGCCCGTGCCCGTGCCCGAGCCGTGACCGATGGTGCCGTAGCGGCCGGTACCGATGGTGCCCCAGCCCGTGCCACCGCCGCCGGGACCGAAGCCCGACCTACCGAAGCCGAAGCCGCCGTTCATCTCGCCGGCCTCGTTGCCGAGCAGACCGCCGTAGATGTTCGTGTCGTCGAAGCCGCTGCTGATGTCGCCGGTGCCGGTCAGCGAGGCGAACGCGCCACCCTGAACGAGAGCGGTGGAGCCGAGGATACCGGCGGTCCGCGCCTGCTCGATCGCCTGCTGGCGCGCGAGCTGCGGGTCCTCCTGGTTCTTCTGCATCTTGTACTGGCCCTCGGCGCGGTCCGAGTCCTTCTTGCCCATCTTGCCTTCGTCGAGCGCCATGGCCGTGCCGGTACCACCGGACTCGTCCTTGCCGTCGTCGGGCTGATCTTCGGGCGGGGGCGGCGGCGGATCATCTTGCGACGCGCTGTTGGTGCGGGTCGACGTGTCCTCGAGCGAAGCGAGATCGATGTTCGCGCTCGAATCGTCGATCGGGATCTGGAACAGCAACAGCATGATGATCGCGAAGGCCGCCGCGGTGCCGCCGAGCGACATCAGGAACGGGGTCTCCCACTGCATCAGCGGCGCGGCGTGGCGGCGCGGCCGCGGCACCGACGACACGAGGAAAGTGGTCTTGCCGGTGCGGACCCGAATCTTCGCGTTCGCCGGGATCGGCGAGATCGTCGTTCGACCTTGCTGCGCGAGCTCGGCGAGCGACGTCGACTGACCGCCGACGATCATCTCGCCTTCCATGCCGTGCGCGAAGTTGAACGCGAAGTCGTCGCCGTGCGGCTCGACGAGCGCGAAGTCCGGCGACGGCGCGCCCTCGACGGGGAACTCGACGCCCGGCGCGGTGCCGATGCGGACCCACGGGCTCTCCTTCTCCTTGCGCATACGCGCGACCGCCGACGTCATCGTCACGATCGCGGCGAGCAGGCCGCCGAACGCGATGAAGTCGAAGGTCGACGACAGGACGCGCGGGCGAACCGAGTAGCCCGGCTTCTTGAGGACCTGGGTCTCGTAGTCGTAGCGGCCCTTGTTGTACGCCGCGTTATCGACCGCGGTGTAGAACGCGAACACGAACGCGATCAGCGACACGGCGCCGATCGCGAACAGCGCCCACGTCGTGCTCTGAACCTTGCCACCCTTCGGGTCGATGCAGTGCTTCACGCCGACGACAGAATCGCCGAGCATCGCGGCCACTTCGACGGCGCGGGCGCCACCGACGTCGTCGGCCTCGCCGGCCATCGCTTGCTGGAAGCCAGCGACCGGTGCGGTCGCGGTGCCGTACAGCGCGGGACCCGCGTTGACGTGACCGGGCGGCGGGCGAACCGCAACGGGCTGCGGCGCCATCGTCGCGGCGAGCGCGGCGGGCGGCGCGGCGGCCGCCGGCTGCGGGCGCTGCGGCGGCGCGGATGCGAACGCCGGCGGCGGCGGTGCGAAGCTCGGCTGCATCGCCGGCGGCTGCGCGGGGCGCGGCGTCGACGCGACGATGTCCTGCACAGCGGCCGGTTGGACGCGAGTCGGCTCGTCCGCGGACTCGTCGCCGGGCTGACCGATCGTGAGCTCGATCTTGGTCTCACCGACGACGATCGTGTCGCCGGACTGGAGCTTGGCCTTGTTGACCTTCTGGCCGTTGACGAAGGTGCCCTTCGTCGAGCCGAGGTCGATGATGCTGACGTCACCGGGGCCGTTGACCTCGATGATCGCGTGCATCCGCGACACGGTCTCGTCATCGAGCTTCAGGTGGGCCGAAGGCACCTTGCCGAGCTTGATGACCGAAAGGCTGAGCTTCTCCTCGCGGACAAGCTGGTCACCTTTGAAGATGCGGAACGTGAGGGGTACTTTTGCGCCGGCCATGGGTGGTCTCCAGTTGGAGCTACTGCTGAAAAAGGCCGACGACATCAGACAGCGGCGAACGCCGCTCCTGACTACAAGTCTTCGGCCGACTTGATGATCTCGGGGATGAAGTCCTTGCGGATCGTGATCAGGGACGAGTGCTTCGCGAAGTCACGAGCGTCGACCGTCGAGCCCTCCGGCTTCACGAGATCACCTTCGATGGTGTCGCCCGAGAAGTCGTAGGTCTTGACCTTGGCGTTGCCGCCGCCGGCCGCAGGGGCCGGCTTCTTGTCGTCGGCAGCCGCAATGCCCGTGGCCATTGCGAGGGAGAGAACGATGAAAGCGAGCTTCCGCATGGTCGATCCTTCGGTACGAAGGGTCGTGGTGCAGAGTCCCGTCTTCACGAGCCCTCCGACACCGCGACCTGGTTGCTGGTTCCCAAGAACTGAGGTGATTCTTTACAAAAAGTTCGACGATCGCCAGACACAAGAAACGGGGCCGGGTTGCATCCCCAGCCCCGTTTAGTTTCGGTTACTTACCTGGCTTGGCAGGAGGCGGGGTCGCCGGGGCCGCGCCGGCCGGGGGCGTGGCACCGGCCGGCGCCGCGCCATCCGCCGGGGCGGCCGGAGCCGTCGGCGGGGGCGAGGCCGGCATCTTCGGGGCGTTCTGGAGGCTCGTGATCGCCGAGTCGAGCTGCTTCACGACCTTGTCGCAGTCGGCGATGTTGTTCTTCGCCTCCTGCTTGTCGGCCGGGTCGCCGTCCTTGTCGAGTGCCTGCTGGAAGAAGTCCTTCGCCTTGCGATACATGTCCTGCGACTGGCGGAGCGCCTTGATCGGGTCCGGGTCGTTGACCTTGTTCGCGCGGAACGCCTTGTAGAGCACGCCGAGGTTGAAGTACGCGTCGTCGCGGCGCGGATCGAGCTGCTTCGCGAGGTTGTATGCCTTCTCGGCACCGTCGAAGTCGTTGAGACCGCGCTCGGCGATCCCGAGCCCGATCGTCGCGTCGTAGCTCTTCGGCGCCACTTCGAGCGCCTTGGTGAACATCTCCTTCGCGACGTCGTACTTGCGGAAGTTCAGCGTCAGCTGACCCGCGTTGATCCGCGCCTCGGCGAACTTCGGGTCGCCTTCGACGGCGGCCGAGAACGACTGCAGCGCCTCGTTCAACGCGCCACGGTGCATGTAGTACAGACCGTAGGCGTTGAGCAGCGCCGGGAACTTCTCGTTGCGCTTCTTGCCCTCGTCGAGCAACAGCTTCGCGAGCAGGAGGCGGTTCTTGTTCGTCTGCCAGCCCTCCATGTAGAGCAGGCCGTACGCCGTGTACGCCTCGACGTTATCGGACTCGACGCCGAGTGCTTGCGACAGGTTGAGGCGCGCGTCTTCCTCGGTCGACTTCCACTTCGCGTCCTTCGGGCTGATGTGGCGCAGCTGCTCGAGCTCCAGCGACGCCAGGTTGATGCGCGCGGCGACGAGCTTGCCGTTCGCCTTGATCGCAGAGTCCCAGTACTGGCGCGCGCCGTCGGCCTTGCCCTGCTTCCAGTAGATGGTGCCGAGGTTCGACAGCGCCATCGCCTGCTTCGCCGGGTCGCCCTTCATCGACGTCGCCTGCTGATACGCCTTGGTGGCGTCGTCGTAGAGGCCGCAGCGGTGGTAGCTGAGGCCGACCATGAACTGCGCGGCGACGAGGTCCGAGTGCTCGTGCACGACCGCCTGGAACTTCTCGGCCGACTGGCGGCACGCGGACTCGTTCCACTTGCCGTTCTTGTCGGTCTCCGTGAAGAACTGCACTGCCGCTTGGTAGTCGTTGCGCGCGTCCTTCGAGATCTCGACCTTCGGCGCGACCTTTTGCGGGCCGGTCTGGTCGAGCAGGTTCGTGGTCTTGCCGATGTTCGGCGGAGGTGGCGTTCCACCACCGCCATTGCTGGTCTTCTGGCCGCCGCCGCACGCTGCGGCGAGCATGATCGCGAGAATCGATAGGTTCTTCATGACTAGTCCACCTTCGTCGGGGGCTCGACCGCGATGACCGGAGCGACCTGATCGGAGTCGCCGCGGAGCTCGGAGGCCGTGGGGAATTCTTCGGGCTTGAGCTGGCCGAGCTCGCGCTCGCACAGCTTCGACCAGTCGCTGAACCAGCCGAGCTCGGTCGACTTCGAGAGACACGCGCCGAACGCTTCGAGTGACTTGTTGGCGAGCGGCTCTGCAGCCGTCGTCAGGGCATCGCAGTACGCGTCGACCTTGTCCTGCGCGAGGTCGTAGCCTTCGATCATCTGGGTCGCGCGGACCTCCTTCGGAATCTCGGCCGTGAACAGCTGATCCGAGAAGTCCTGCGAGATCTGGCCGATGCGCGCTGCCGCGGCGATCGAGTTCGCCGCGTCCTTGATCTCGAGCACCTTGGCGTACTTCGTCGCGGCCGCGACCGACGACTTCGTCTTGCCCTCGAGCCAGTCGTTGAACCGCTTCTGCGCCTTCGCGGCGACCGCCTTGTGCTCCGGCAGCCCGTCGCCGAAGTTCAGGTTCGCCGGGAATTTGATGTCGAGATACTTCTCGAACTCGACGTCCGCCTCCGCGAACTTCGCGAGGCCGTAGTAGTAGCGAGCGCCGCCTTCATCGCCGCCGACCTTGCCGGACTTCTTCTCGAAGTCCTTCTCGGCCGCCGAGAATGCTGACATCGCTTCGCGGAGCTTGCGATCGTCGCGCTTGACGACCGTCAGCTTGATGTGGGTATCCGGGCCGCACTGCATCGGCGCCACGTAGACCTCTTTCTTCTTCTTCGACGTCGCGCGCTTCTGTTCCTTCGCGATCGCGCGTTCACGCGTGATCTTCACGCACGAGCCGTCGATCTGCTTCACCGGGCACGACTGCTCGAACAGGATCTGGCCGATCTTCACGTTCGCGATGATCGCCTTGTCCGGGCTGACGCTGCCGAACTCGCGGAGGTAGTCGCGGAGGTGCTTGACGACCGCGTCCTTGTCGGCGGGCGTCGTGCCCTTCTCGTAGATCGAGGTCAGCGAGAAGCTCGCGTTCGCCGCGTCTTCCTTGTTCTTCGGGCCGAACGTCTTGATGAAGTACTTGGTGTCGTCGATCGCCTTCTGGTCGTCGCCGAGACCCTTGCGGTAGAGCACCGCGTCGTTCATCGCGTCGTGCGCATCCTTCTCGCCGGCGTACTTCTTCGCGTACTCCTCGAGCTTGTCCGACGCGCGATCGTAGAACGCGATGTCGCCGTACGCCTTGCCGAGGCGGGCGACGGCCTTCGCGGTGATCTTCGAGTTCGGGTAGTACTTCTGGAGCGTGTTGAACACCCCGATGGCGGCACCGATCGACTTGCCTTCCTCGAAGCAAACGCCGGCGTTGTAGAGCACTTCGTCGTTCTGCGGATCTTCCGGGTTGCGGTTGTAGATGTCCTGGAACGCGAGACCGCACAGGATGTAGTTACCGTAGTCCTTGGTCTCCTTCGCCTTGGTCTCGAGCGAGATCGCCTTGTCGCGCAGCGACTTCGCCTTGATCGACGCGAGGCGCTGCTTCAGGTCGTCCTTGCCCTCGAGGAACGCCTTGTCGGCGTCGAGCTTGTCGGCGAGCGCGACGAGGTCATCGAAGCGGCCGAGCCGGCGATAGCTGTCGAGCATGAGGTTCGCGGAGAACTCCGCGGTCTCGTGCTGGCGGTGATGGTCGAGGATGTCCTGGAAGATCGGCAGCGCTTCGTCGTAGTGGCCATAACGGCGATAGATGTTCGCCTTCAGGAACTTCATGCCGACAAGCTCGTCGTCTTTCGGGTCCTTGATGTAGTTGATGTAGATGTCGAACGCGCCGAGCATCTTCTGCTCGCGCGGCGGAATCTCCTGCTTCGCGATCGCCTTGTCGGCCGCCTTGGGATCCTCGTCCGCGACCTGCTGCTTGATCCGCGGGTCGACGTTGAGCGCGTTCTTCCAGCCGAGCAC
>JBDUAS010000294.1:0-8438 GCA_040004535.1 Deltaproteobacteria bacterium | reverse complement strand
ACGACCGGGTCGATCGCGGTACGCGCGATCTGCACGGCTATCTGTGGTTCGCGACGTACGAGGGAGTCAGCCGGTTCGACGGCGTCCACTTCACGCGGTTCGGTGTGGCCGATGGCCTGCCTGCAGCGCAGGCGCACGACATCCTCGCGGCGCGCGACGGCACGATCTGGGTGGCGAGCGAGGACGGTATTGCTTGGCTCGATCCAGAACGAGTCACCTCGCAGCCGCGGTTTCAAGCGCTGCGCGCGCACGGCACGTCGTATGCGCTGCACGAAGATGCGAGCGGTACGGTGTGGGCAGGTAGCGACGACGGGCTCATCCGCCTGCATCGCTACGGGCCCGTTGTGCTGCCCGAGGTGGTGCCGCTCGGTGGCAAGCCGCCGCATATCTACGGCATCACCAGCGATCCGCGCGACGGGACGTTGTACCTCGCGACGTGGTTGGGGTTGTGGCGACGCTTCAGCGACGGTCGCGTCGAGCGCTATCGCGTGGCGCCATTGGGCGAACGCGACGATCGCGTGGGACACGTGCTGGTAGATCGCACCGGCCGGCTGTGGATCATCCACGCCGGCGCGATGATGCTCTCGTTCGTGCCGCGGCCGGGCGAGCGGCTCGCGCCCGAAGGCCAGCCGCTGTGGGAGGCGAGCACGCTGCGCTACGCGCCGACCGGGGGCGGTCGCCGCTACGTGTTCGAGGACTCGCACGGCACGATCTGGCTCGGCTCGACGCACGAGCTCGTCACGTACGATGCGACCGGCTTTCACGCGCTCGCGCCGACCGCCTTGCCTTTCGATCATGGGATCGCGGTGTGCGTCGAAGATCTCGCCGGTAACTTGTGGTTGGGCACGGACGCTCAGGGGCTCGTGCGGCTCGCGCCGGGAGGCTTCACGGCGTTCGACCGAGGTGACGGGCTCGACGACGGCTACATCCATGGCTTCGTCGAGACACCGGGTGGGCTGGTCGTCGTCACGTTTCGCGATGGCCTGTTGTTCGCGCGCTTCGATGGCGCGCGGTTCACGTCGCTGCGGCCGTTCACCGTGCCGAGCATGTCGCTAGGTGCGTGGAACGCCGGTCAGGTGGTCGTGCGAGATCACGTGGGTGCTTGGTGGTACCCGACGATGGACGGGATCGAACGGTTCGCGGCGAACCTCCCATTCGAAGCGCTCGCGACGACGCCGCCCGAGTGGACCGCGGCACCGCCTGCGTTGCCGGGCCGCGATATCGCGCGCCTGTACGAGGATCGTCACGGGGACGTGTGGATCGCTACGCTCAGCGCGACGGGGCTCGCGCGCTGGGATCGCGAGACCGGCCGGATCGAGGTCCGCCAGGATCTACCGGCGGCGGAGGCGGTCGCATTCGCCGAGGACGCGCAAGGCTTGTGGATCGCCTACGACGACGGTCACCTCGCCCATGTCGTGGCAGGTGCGCCGGCGCGCGTGATCGAGCTCTCACCGGATCTGAGCGGGCTCCTCCTCGATCGCCACGGTCGGTTGTGGGTCACCAGCCTGCGCGACGGCGTCATCCGGATCGACGACCCGAGTACACCGCGGCTACAGCGCTACACCACGGCGACCGGACTCGCGTCGAATCAGGCGATGACCGTGATCGACGATACGTTCGACCGGATCTACGTCGGTACGACGCGCGGCATCGATCGCATCGATCCCAGCACCGGATCGATCTCGCACTTCGACATCGGCGATGGGCTGCCGAACAATCACGTGGCCACGTCGGCGCGGCTCCGCGATGGCACGCTGTGGTTCGGGACCAAGGGCGGCGCCGCGCGCGTCGTGCCGGTCAAGGCGGCACCGGTCGTCGTGCCGCCGGTGGCGATCACCGGAGTGGTGGTCGGCGGGCGGCCACGCGCAGTGCCACTTGCCGGCGCGCACTCGCTCGACCTCGCGTTCGGCGCCAATGACGATCAGCTCGACCTCGCGTTCACGACGCCGAGCTTTGTCGTCGGCGATCCTGTCCGCTTCCAGTATCGGCTCGACGGTGCCGCGGCGTGGAGCGCCCCGGTCGTCGAGCGCGAGGTTCACTACGCACGGCTCGCACCGGGGAGCTATCACTTCGAGGTCCGCGCCGTCGCGGCGTCGGGTGCGATCTCGGCGCCCGCGACGGTGTCTTTCGTGGTCGTCCCGCCGATCTGGCGGCGAGGCTGGTTCCTCGCACTCTGTGTGCTAGTCGTTTGTTGCGCCGCGTACGCGTGGGTGCGAGCGCGCCTCGTTCACGTGCTCGCGATCGAACGCGTGCGCACGCGGATCGCGACCGACCTCCACGACGAGCTCGGCGCGAACCTGTCGCGAATCGCGATCATGTCCGAGGTGGTGACGCGACGAGCCCACGCTCGCGAACCTCTCGTCGATCAGGTCGACGATATCGGGCGGAGCGCGCGCGAGCTCGTCGGGGTCGCCGCCGACATCGTGTGGTCGACCGATCCGAGGCGTGACGACCTCGGGAGCTTGATCGTACGGTTGCGGTCCTTCGCTGGGGATGTCCTCGACGGCCGGGACATCCGCTGGACGCTGTCCGCACCACCCGAGCCGGAGCTCATCGCGCTCGGCCCCGAGCAGCGACGGCATCTGCACATGATCGCGAAGGAGGCGATTCACAACGCGGTGAAGCACTCCGGCGCGGAGGTCGTAACGATCGCGATCAGCTACGAGCACGCCGTCCTCGAGCTCAGCGTCCGCGATGACGGCCGCGGGTTCGATCCGGAGGCTTGTCACGACGGCAACGGCCTCTCGAACATGACGAGGCGCGCACGTGCGTCCGGCGGCACGTTCTCGCTCACCTCGGCGCCTGGCGCAGGCACGACGATCGCGTTCCGGATCCGGCGGCCAGGTGCATGACCCATGGGTGAGCCTTTGATCGATGTCACGTTGATAGAGGATGACCGGGTGTTCCGTGCCGGCATCGCGGAGCTGGTCGCGACTGAACCCGGGATGCGGTGCACGCGGCGCTACGACTCCGTGGAGGCAGCTCTCGCCGCGCCGGCAACCCCGACGACCGATGTGATCCTGCTCGATCTCAACCTGCGCGGCATGCTCGGGTCCGAGGGTGTGATCGCGTTGCGGTCGCGCTATCCGACGGCCGCGATCTTGATGCTCACGGTCTACGCCGACGAGGAGCGGATCTTCGAGTCGATCTGCAACGGTGCGCGTGGCTACGTGCTCAAGAATACGCCCGGCGCGCGCCTGCTCGAGTTCGTGCGTGCGGCACACGCGGGAGGTGCGCCGATGTCGCCGGAGGTGGCGAGCAAGGTGCTCCGCGTGTTCCGCGAGCTCCGGCCGGCCGCACCGCGCACGGACTTCGCGCTGACGACGCAGGAGCTTCGCCTCGTCGGCTTACTCGCCGAGGGCCACAGCTATCAGAATGCGGCCGAGCAGCTCTCGATCAGCATCAACACGATCCGCAATCACGTGCGCAGCGTGTACGACAAGCTCCACGTCCACTCCAAGTCCGAGGCAGTCGCCAAGGCGTTGAAGCACGGCTTGCTGCGCTAGCTCTGCGTCTTGTCGAGCGACGCCACCGTGGCACCGGCAGCGCCCAGCCCGAGTGCGACCAGGTTGAGCCCGGGGACGAACAGCAGCGCCGCGACGACGGCGCCGAGGCCGACCGAACGGGCCCGGTGACGTTCGAGGTAGGCGACCTTCTCGCGATACGCGAGGCCGCGGCGAGCGAGCACGGCGTCGTAGCAATCGTAGGCGGCGCCGCGCGCGGCGAACCAGAAGCCGAGCACGAGCGCGGCGATCGTGCCGATCACGGGGATGAAGCCGATCGCGAACACGACGATCGTGCCGAGGATCGCGATGATCACCCGGCGCACGCCGTGGACGATGCCGACCGACAGCTCGTGCAGGAACCGGGGGAGGGAGAACACGGGTTCGGGTCGACCGGTGAGGTGCGCCTCGATCCGCTCCGACAGCATCTCGTTGAACGGCCCGGCGATCGCACCCGCGACCGCGGTGAACAGCAGCAGTGCACCGAGGCCGAGCGCGGCGACGACGACGATCTCGAGCAGCGCACCGGCTGCGGTCGCCAGGAAATTCGGCAGATGACCGACCAACCACGCGACGAGCGGATGGACGAGGCGCGCGATCCCGAAAATCGCGGCCGCGATCAACGCGAGCGTCACGAGCGCCGGCGCGAGCAGCCACTTCCATAGATCCGGATAGCGGCGAACGATCGCGAGCCCGCGCGAGAAGTCCCCCGTGCCGCGGGCGAAGTCGCGCATGTCCAACCGTAGCGTGCCAGGAGGGCAGCGCTAGCTACTACGAAGCGATCCGGGCCTGCGGCAGCGCGCCCGGTAGGCCGCGCATCACGGCCTTGTTCATCGTGTCCTGCAGGATCGCCATGCCGATCAGCGGCAGCATCACGTGCAAGAGGAACGCGACCGGCGCGGTCATCTTCTCCTTCGTGATGTGCTCGATGCCGGTGCACCACTTCCAGAGCCAGTAGATGTTCGCGATCGGCACGAGGAGCAGCCACGCCGTCGGAATGTCCGCACCACACTCGTTCATCTCGTTCTTCGTCTGGACGTGCCAGACCAGCGCGTAGATCCCGAACGTGATGAGCGACAGAACGATCACACCACCAACCGACCTCTGCTTCATGGCCGGCAATACTACGCTAGTTCTGCGTGTGCATCTTCGCGATCCGCCACGTGCCATCGGCGTCGTGGTGCCAGGTCGCATCGAACACACCCGACACGTGCAGCTGCTTGCCGTCGGGCGCGGTGACGTCTTGGGTCCAGTGGCCGTGTTGCTGAGCGGCATCGCCGGTCACCGTCGTCGACTCGGCGACCAGCGTGTACGCCTGCATCTTGTAACCGGCGAACCCGCGCAACATCGCCTCGACCTTGTCGCGACCGACGAGCCCGGGCTGGTCGCCGTGCGAGACCGCGACGTCAGGCTCCATCAACGCGACCGATGCGTCGACGTTCATCGCGAGCACGCTCTGGCGATACGCCGCGAGCGCCGACACGACACTGGTCTCGGGTGCAGGGGGAGACGTGGGCGTAGGCGCGGCGCCGCACCCGATCAGTGCGACCAGCGCCAGTGCCGCCTTCACTCGTGCTTCAGCCCGAGGTCGGTGCGCCAGTTGATGCCGAGCGAGAACAGATCGACGTGTGTCGAGTACGTGCCCGGGAATGCATCCATGCCGGTCGCGGTGACCGTATCGAACCACGCGTGCTGGTAGCCGAAGTCGACCCGAAACGCCGGCGTCACGTCGTAGCCAGCGCCGATCGAGACCGCCGTGCTGTTGCCGTCGGTCAACGACGGCGACACGGTGTCCCTCGGCTGCGACGAGATCGAGCGCAGCGCGCCGAACCGGGTGGTGAGCTCCGGCAACCCGCTGAGCTGCCACTCGACGGCGCCGCGATAGACGTGGGCGTTGTTGTAGTCACGCGGCACGCTGACCGTGAAGCCGTCGGACCCGACGAACGTGTCCGAGGTGTACTGCGACCAGCGCTCGAACGTGTACGCGGCCATCGCCTGGACAAACGGCGTGATCCGGTACGACGCGCCGATCTGGAACACGTTCGGGATGTGCAGCGTCTCGGTCACGGCCTGGTCGTGGACCATCGGCGTGAACGGCGGCGGCACGTTCGTGAAGTGCGCGTTGCCCGCCATGTCGAGCTCGCCCGAGTGCGAGTAGTGCGCGCCGATCACGAGCGGGATCGTCGGCACGTGGATGCCGAGGCCGACCGAGAACGAGCTCGCACCGCCCGACAGGCCGATGCCGCCGTCGCCCTCGTGGTCGAGGAAGTTCAGCGACTGGTGGAGCTGCTCGGTCGCCTGGTAGCGATAGAACGAAGCGCCGATCTTGATCGCCGGAATCGGCTGGAAGCCGACGCCCGCGCCGATCCGGAACACCTTCTGATCGACGCTCTGGATGTACTCCTGGCCCTGCCAGCCGTTCGGCCACACGAGTGCGCCACCGGCGGGGAGGTCGACACCGACGCCGAGCCCGAGCGCCATGTCCTTGTCGAGGTGGGTGCCGAACCCGATCGTGCCGCTCGGCGGCGTGTTGTATTGCGGGACGAGCGACGAGCTCTGACCTTCGTCGGTCCACGTCGTGCGGTTGACGAGGACCTCGCCGCTCGCCGCGATCGCGAGACCGTCTTGGCCCGCGAGCTCGGCTTCGTTGATGAACAGCGCTTCCGGGCCGGTCTGTGACGAGGTGGTCGCCGACGACAGCGCGAGGTCGCGAGCGTTCTCGTTGGGGATGATGTAGCCGCCCGCGAAAGAGGTCGCCGGCAGGAGGAGCGAGGTTGCGATAAGGAGTTTGCGCATGGCCTACCTAGTTGAGCGAGCGGACGCTGGGCGGGTTGGTGTCGGTGGTGACGAAGCTCGCGATGTCGGACTGCGCAGTGCTCGTGATCAACGGGTGAACCCAGTCGGTGACGAAGCCGTGCTCGACCGCGCCCGGGGTCGAGCTGTTCTGGCAAGACAGCAACTGCAGGTGCGACACGGGGTCGCCACCGCCAGTGGTCTGATTCCAGAACATCTGGAACGTGCCGGTGCTCGTCAGGAACGCGTCGCTCAGCGGCAACGGACCGACCGTGGCGAAGTTCTCCGTGAGGATGAAGTTGAACGGGTTCGGCACGGTCTGATCGCAGAACGCGACCTGCGAGAGGACCTTCTTCGCCGCCTGCGGAGTCGCGCCCGTCTGATCCGCGAGCAAGTTCGGCAGCGTGTGCTCCGTCAGGTGGTCGGCGTAGTTCACCGGGTCACCGGGGTCGAGCACGGTCTTCGCGACGACCAGGAACTGGATGTACGCCGACGTCCCCGGCTGGATGCCGAGCGACTGCAAGAGCGCGAGCGTCGACGCGACGAACGACGGCGAGTTCGTGAAGATGTCGACGACGGTGCCGCCGCCGACGTTGAACGCCGCCTTCGAGATCCGCGGGTTCGTCGCGACATCGCCGACGCCTTGAATCGAGCCGAGCGACTGTCCGGAGAAGTATACGGCGGCCGGGTTGATGATGAAGCCCTCGGCCGCAGTCCCGATCATGTAGTCGAACAGCTTGTGACCGGTGGGCGGCGTGCCGCTCGGCACGAACGCGATCGCGCGGACGAGCTGCGACTCGTCGATGAAGTCCTGGCGGAACGTGTCGCGCGTACGGAAGAAGTTCGACGTCACGAGGTAGTTCGACGAGTCCCACGGAATGCCGGCGGCGCCCGTGTAACCGATGCACCCGCCCAACAAGCACGACGAAGATACCGGGCGATATGCAAATGCCCCCGGCATCGTCATGTCGGAGGACAGGACGCACTTGCCCGGCGGCTCCGCATCGCCCTGGGCCCCACCCGGAAGCGGGGTCACGCAGGTGCTGTCGGCCCTGCACTGCGGCACGGCCTGGCCTGGAATCGTCGTGGTCACCGAGCCGGGCGTGCAGAACGAGCGGTCGCCGTGCTTCGCGGCGTCGATCGCGACGACCACCATGCCGGCGGCCGTGAAGCCATCGGCGACGGTGAGCATGTCCGCGCGGCCACCGCCGAGGCCGTGGCGGAACAACATCAGCGGAGCGCACTTGCCGAACGCGGCGAGCGCGCCGCTACACGCTGGGACCGTCGCCGGCTTCGGCGTCGCGATCAACACGTGAATCGTCTCGGCCATCGCGCTCGCCGGGTCCGGGTTGAACGCGCCGGTCAGGCTGTCGAGCAGGTTGAACGTCGTGATGTCGACCTCGAGGATCTCGTTGATGTGATCACCGGCACCCGTGCCCGGCACCTTCGCCGGATCGACGCCGTACTTCGCGAACGCCGCGGTCGGCGTCAGCGCCGTCACGGCGGACGTGTTCGCGGTCGCCGCGTCCTGGATGTACGGCAGCGCGCCGAGCTTCGCGGCGGTGCTGAGGATCGTCTGGGTGTGGAACGTGTACGCCATGCCGAGGTGCGCCGAATCGAGGCCCGCCGTCGCGAGCTGACCGAGCAGCGGCGCGAGCAACAGGCGCATGTTTTCTAGCTGGTGCGCGGTATCGTCCGCGATCCCGATCAGCTGCGACTTGCCACCGACCCAGATCGGGTTCTTGAACCGGACGACCTTCGCGACCGTACCGGGGCCGATCGGGTTGCCGGCCTTGTCCTTGATGTCGGTCGTCATCACGACCGCGTAGTCGGTGTTGTCCTTGAGCGGCTTCGTGCGGAACACCGACGACGGGTCGCCGGCGGTCGCACCGGCCGGCTGGATCGCGATCACCGGCGACAGTGGGTTCGGGGCGCTGCAGCCCGACGTGAACTCGCAGGGCTCGAGGATCAGGTTGCTCGCCGGGACCTGGACCGGGTTGTTCTTGTCGCTGAGGTCGTAGAGCCGGAGCGAGTTGCTATCGATCGTCTTGGCCTCGATCAGCTCCGACGTCGGGGCAAGGATCGCACCGGTCGTGGAGAACCCATCGAGCGCGAGGAAGCCACCCGCCGCCGCGCTCGTGC
>JBDUAS010000293.1:0-8448 GCA_040004535.1 Deltaproteobacteria bacterium | reverse complement strand
GATGCGGACGATGAAACCGACGACGAAGCTCGGCGAGACGTTCCAGTACTCGAACCCGATGGTCGCGGCCGGGGGGTTCGCGGCTGCGCACGCGTTCGCACCGACGCTGCCACTCGCACAGGCGTACGCGAGCGCGATGCAGACGAAGATCTTCGGTCCGATCGGGATGACCTCGACGACCGTCGATTTCGCCACTGTCGCAGCCGGCGAGGTCGCGTCACCGCACGCACTGGCGATCGACGGCACCGCACACGCGATGCCGCTCGCGATCGAGCGTGCGGTCGAACCGATCGCACCGGCGGGTGCGATCTGGACGACGCTACATGACCTGGAGCGTTACGCGGTGACCGAGCTCGCCGATGGCGTCGCGCCCGATGGTACGCGCGTCGTGTCGGCGAAGAACTTGCGCGAGCGCCGGATCCTGCGCGTCCATGACACCGCGACGAGCGGCTACGGGCTCGGGCTCGACGTCGAGGACTATCACGGCGTCCATCTGATCGCTCACGACGGCGGTGCGTTCGGCTTCGGCACGACGCTGTACCTGTTCCCCGATCAGCACGCGGGCATCGTGATCCTCACGAACATTCGCAACGGCAACGTCAAAGCCCAGCTCCCCTATATCGAGGCCGTGCGTCGCCGGATCGTCGAGGCCCTGTTCGAAGCCGCGAAGCCGCGCGCCGAGAAGCAGCTCGCGTACTACGTCGGCTTGCGCAAGCACGCGCCCGCACCGCGTGCGCCGCCGCTTCCCGGGCTCGCCGGCCACTATCACGAGCCCGTGCTCGGCGAGCTCGAGCTCCGCGATACGCCGACCGGACCGATCGTCGATGCCGGCGAGTGGCAAACGCACGTCGCGCGGGTCACCGAAGCGGATGGCTCGGCGAAGCTCGTGATCCTCGATCCGCCGTTCGCCGGCGGCGCGTTCTTGATCGGCGCCGATCACACGCTGATCGTCCCGGATCAGACGACGTACACGTTCCATCGGCGGTGAGCGGCCGCGGCAAGCTCGAGGCGGAGCAGTTAAACGCCGAACGCCTTGCGCAGGCGCGCATTCGCATCGGCGGTCGCATTCATGATGCCGATCCGCAGCGTGATCCGCTCGGCGTTGCCCCATGGCCACCACAGTCCGAACAGGGCAGGGGCGGTCAGCTCGTCGCCACCGAGCACGCGTTGGCGCGAGCGAAGGCTCGTACGGGCGGCGAGCTCGCGAAATGGCTCGGGCGCGGTGTCGATCGACTTCGCGGTCCACCCTCGCGGGAATGCGTGACGTGCACTCTCGCGCACCTCGGGTTCGAGCGCGATCGCGAACGACGAAGCGACCGCCTCGAACCGCGCGTCCCATTCCCACGGCGAGGGCGGCCACGTCTCCTTCAGACGCGCCAGGCTCGCGAGCAAGTGCTCCATAACTCCACGGTAACCGCGTTCTCATCGGTCGATGCGGTTTTTGCGCGACCAAAGCCCGAGCTCTGGCTCGCACCTACATGGATCCCGCCATGTTCTCCGACCTGCAATTCGTCCTCGCACGCGTGCTGTGGGCACCGAGTGCGACCGCGACCGCGCGCTCCAAATGGCGGAGCTCGCGGCCCGCTCGCACCCGGATCCCGAGCAGTGCGCCACGATCCAGGCCTGGCTCGAGCTCCGCCTCAGCCAGGCCGAGCGCGGATCAGGTCAAGAAGGCGAAGCGCGACCAGGTCGCAACGATCAGGGCGTGCAGATCGTCTCGACGATCATCGCGCAGACCTCGTACGGGTCGGCGTTCGCGGCCGGGCGGCGATCCTCGAAGTAACCCTTCTTCGCGTTCGCGGTCGCCATCGGGATGCGGATCGACGCACCGCGATCGCTCACGCCGTAGCGGAACTGGTGGATCGAGCACGTCTCGTGGAGGCCGGTGAGGCGCTCGTCGTTGAACGCGCCGTAGACCTTGATGTGCTCCTCGTGGCGGCGCTTGAGCTTCTCACACATCTGCTCGATCACGGCGAGACCGCCATCGCCACGCGTCTGCACGGTGCTGACGTTCGTGTGCGCGCCGGCGCCGTTCCAGTCGCCCTTGATCGGTTTCGGGTGCAGCGTCGCGCTGACCCCGAAGTCCTCGCCGATCCTGTAGAGCAGCCAGCGCGCGAGCCACAGCTGATCCGCCATGTCGACCGGACCGAGCGTGCCGAGCTGGAACTCCCATTGCGCGGGCATCACTTCGGCGTTCGTGCCGACGATCGCGAGCCCGGCGCGAATGCATGCGAGCGCGTGGGTCTCGACGACCTCGCGCCCGAACACTTCGTCGCTGCCGACGCCGCAGTAGTAACCGCCCTGCGGCGCGGGGAAGCCACGGTCCGGCCAGCCGAGCGGCTTGATGCCGTCGAAGAACGTGTACTCCTGCTCGATCCCGAACCAGACGTCGCTCGACGCGAACTTGTCGGTGAGCTGGCGGAGACGCGCGCGCTTGTTGCTCGGATGAACCGAACCGTCGGCGTTCAGCACTTCGCACAGCACGAGACGATCGTCTTCGTCGTGCAGCGGGTCCTGGACCATGAACACGGGCTTCAGCTGGCAGTCGCTGAAGTGGCCCTCGGCTTGGCTCGTCGACGAACCGTCGAAGCCCCAGTCGGGGAGTTGATCCACCTTCTTGATCGGGCCCTCGACGATCTTCGTCTTGGAGCGCAACTTCGCGGTGGGTTTCTGACCGTCAATCCAGATGTATTCGGCGCGGATCTTCTTCAAGGCGATTTGTCCTCGGTGAAGCCGGGAGACTACCTGAATTTTTTGCCGTTCGTGACGCGAAGTGTCACGGAGTCTTGCCGAGCGAGACGAACGCCTGGTTCTTCATGATCACGTACGGGCGTTCATCGAAGCTAAACCCGCGTCCATCGAAGCGAACGATCTCCAAGAGGCCCATTCCGTAGCCCATCGGGCCCTGATTGTAATAATGGACCCCGAGATTGTATGGTCCGGCGGTCGGAGCACCGCGGATCTCGAAGCACTCCGGGCCGTAGCCGGTGGTGATGTCGGCGTAGAGCGCGCCGCCGGATTCGAGATCTTTGTGCGCGAAGTACGCGTGGTTGCCGAACCGGTCGCGGACGTGGAGGTCGACGTCGTTTGCGTCGGTCTCCCAGTAAAGGATGAAGCGGGTCGAACGCTCGGTGACGAGCTCGAGCTGGCGCTTGGAAAGCGCCTTCAGGATCGCGGACCGGCTACCGCCGTGAGCGAGGTACGCCGCACCGATCATCCCAGCATCGCGGGCGAACACCTCGGCGGCGCCCGCGAACCGGCCTTCCGGTGTCTTCTGATCCGCGCCCGCGAGGATCGCGGCGAACGCGCCGGCGTAGTCATCCGCGCGGAGTAACGCGTACGCGAGCAGGCGATGGCCGGTGATCTGATCCGGACGATCGGCGACCGCGCGACGATAGGAATCGATCGCGAGCGCGCGGGTGGCGTTGCCGAGACGTTCGAGGCGCTCGCCGGCGAACCGGCGATACTCCGAGCGAGTCGGATACAGATCGATGATCGAGCCGTACTCGCGCGCGGCCGCGGCGGCGTCATGGTTCGCTTCGTAGGCTTCACCGAGGCCGATCAGAGCGAGGACGTCGGTCGGTTGCTCGTCGGACCAGGTGGTGGCGACCGAAACCGCGGTCGAAACGTCGCGCTTGTTGATCGCGGCGATCACCTTCGCGAGCTTGCCGTGGAGCGCGTCGATGCGCGGGCCGAAGTGAGAGCCGTCCTGCTCGAAGGGGAGGGTGGCGGGATCCTGGCGCGTCGGCTGGGCGACCGCGACCTGTGGAATCGGCGCGGGCGCCGTGGGTGCAGGTGGCGCCGACGAGCTCGTGCGTGTCGATGGATTGCTGGTGGTCGTCGGCGTGGTCGTGGTCGTGGACGTCGACGGCGACGGCAACGTGGAGGTAGTCGCCACCGTCGACGGAGTCGCTGAACGTGGCGTCGTCGAGCTCGGCACTTGCGTCGGCGCGCTCGGCGCTGGCGTCGTCGAGCTCGGCACTTGCGTCGGCGCGCTCGGCGCGGGCGTTGGCGGACTCGGCGCACTCGGCGCTGCCGTCGCAACACTTGCCGTTTGCGTTTGGGTTTGCGTTTGCGGCGCAACGATCGCGTGCACCCGATCCGGCTCTGCCGGCGTCTCCGCCGTCCGGAAGTTGAAGGGATAGTTCACTCGCACCTGCCCACTCCCACGGATCGCCGGGAACGCGATGTTCCGGATCACATCCGCGACGCACGCCGCGACCTCGTCGTCGACGCCAGTCGCGGTCACATCCCCGATCAACCCACTGGGCTGGATCGTGAACTGCGTCTGCACCGTGCCGTGAAGCCGCGGATGCCCGAGCAACTGGCGCTCGTAGCAGTACGTGAACTTCTCCATGTTGCGATGGATGTAACGGCGGATCATGCTTTTATCGAGGTCGCCCTCGACCATCGGCGCAGCGGCGATCATGACGGTCGGAACGCTCACGTGACGGGAGGTCATCATGCCGCGGCCGCTGCCAACGCCATAACCCTGGCCCGTGCCGCTGCCGTGACCGATCGTGCCGTAGTGGCCTACGCCGATGGTGCCCCAACCCGTGCCGCCGCCACCGGTGCCGAATCCCGACATTCCGAGGGTACCGGCCGAGCGTGCCTCCTCGATCGCCAGGCGGCGCGCCGTCGCAGCATCGACGGCTTCACCCGCGTGATGGCGCTCCTTCGACGCGACGAACGTGCGGTGCTGGAGCTCCAAGCCGTTCTTGCCAACCGCCAGGATATCGACGAGCGCATTCCGATCGATCCCGTAGTGCGCGTAGTCCTGCTCCGAATCGAGCACGAGCATCGACGTCTGCGACGACACCACGCGCTCCGCAATCGACGTCTGCTCGATCTGCTCGCGCAGCGCCGTGCGGACCTTCACGTCGGTCGCCGCTGCGAGCTGAGTGTCGAGCTCCTCGATCTCCACCCGCGCCGCCGCGCGTTCGATCAACGCCGGGGTCGCCTGCTTCACCGTCGCCGCGCGCGTGACGCCGCCGATCGTGACCGTCACCTCGTCGGTCGGTGCGGCCATCCGCGCGAACACCATGACCTGCGTGCCCGGCCGCAGCGACGCCACCGTGTGCGGATGAAACCAGGTCGCGCCGGCGACGTCGACCGGCACGTCGACCTGTACGACCTCACCGAGGCCGACCGTGATCGGCTCGATCGGTTGATCGAGATCGAACACGTCGCCAGGATGCGCACCGGTGCGCGTCAGCGTCCGCGCGACGTTGTCGTCACGGATACCGCCGGCGAGGATCACGTCCACGCGCGCGGGCTCGCTCGCGCGCACTGCCTTGTCGAGTGCCGCACCCTCCGGGCCGGCAGTGACCACGGCGTCGGTGATGATCGCGATCCGCTGGCCGTGCTTCACGGCCTTCACCGCTTGGGCGAGATCCGATGCGCCCGCCGCGCGGCGCGCGATCAACGCGTCGACCGCCGGGTCTCCGAACCCCTCGACGTCGCCGCTGTATATGACGTGCGTCTCCTGATCGAACGCGGTGACTTCCAGTGCGAGGCGCGGATAGCTGCGGCCGAGCTCGGTCACCAGCTTGCGCACGCGGTCGACGTAGCGCCGGAATCCAGGTGCGCGCGATGCGCTCGTGTCGATCAGTAGCGTCAGCGCGGTCGGCGTGTCTGCCGCGGCGGTGCCGTCGGGATCGAGCTCGAATGCCGCCGCGACCGCGACGCCACCTGTAGCCGCGGCGACGCCTGCCGGCATGCTTGCGATCGCGGCGGGCGGATCGACATTCGAGATGAAGTCGTGATCCGGCTGCCACTGCTTCTCGTGCAGCGACTCGTGATCGTGCGTGCCATCGGCGCGCGCCGCATCGAGCGTGACTGCAACGGTCTCGATTTTCGGGAACCCCAACAGCGGCAGGACGTAGCCGGCGCCCGCGAGCTCCTGGCTGTACGAGATCACGAGCTCCTTCGTCTCGTTCGCCGGGATCGGGAACACGCGCGCGGTGAACTGGTTGCCGGCGGCCTTCTCGAGGATCGCCGGATCGATCCCGCGATGGAGCTCGTCGTCGTAGACCCGGCGGGCGAACGCCTTCGCGACGACCTCGGCTTCCTTGTTGACGCCGTTCTCGACCATCGCGAATCGCGACACCGACGCGCGCTCCGGCAGCGTGATCGCGAACGTGCCCTCGCGGACCCGCGACTCGGGGTTGCGAAACTCGAGGTGGAGCTCGGTGAACGCGAGCGGTCCTTCGATCACCGCTTTCGCGTCGACCGACACGAGCTGCAACCCACTCCCATCCGACGCGGTCAGCGACCATGCGGCGATCGGCTCGCGCGCGGGCACGACGACGTGATGGGTGTGCAAGCCGCTCGGCGGTGTTCGCGGTGGCGCCACCGTGCGCGGTTCTTCGGGCTTTGGAGGCGCCTCGTGCGACTTGCATCCGACGACGGCGAGCGTGACAGACGCGACGGCGAGCATCGTGCGGATCTGCATCGCTCGTCCGACACGCGCACCTGGCGCGAAGTTCCATGGACCCTTTTCGGCCCGGCGTTGTCAGACTACTGCAGCCGCTCGAACGCGAGGAAGCGGTGCTCGAGTGCCCACTGCGCGCTCGCGCGAGCGCTCGTCGCGAGATATGCGGCGCACGTCGTGCTCGCCGGATCGCCGAGCGCCATCGTCGCGGTCGGCGCGCATGCATCCACGGGCGTGAACGGCGTGGTCCACAAGCTCGCACCGGGCAGGAACGCATGCTCGAGGCTGTTGCGCGCGAGCGTCTTCAACTGGCGATACTCGAGGTGCTGATCGAGTGCGGCGCGCGTGTATTCGCCGGCGATGCTCGAGCGCGATACGCCCTGATCGTCGGTCGAGAGCGCGACCGGCACGCCGGCGGCGAGATAGGTCGCGAGCGGATGGGCCGTGCCCGAGACCTCGAGGATCTGCGCGTTGCTCGACAGGCACACCTCGACGAGCACGTGGTTCGCCGCCATCTCTGCGAGCAGGCCCGTGGGGTCGGTCTCGCTCTCGAGATCGATGCCGTGGCCGATCCGCTCGGCGTGACCGGTCTCGACCGCGGCGCGGATGTGGAACGTGTTCGCGGTGCTTCCGGACGGCAAGTACGGCGCCGACAGCTCGCCGGCGTGCAGCGTGACGTGCAGCGGGCTCGTCGTCGCGTACTGCTGGTGCAGGAAGTCGAGCATCGCCATGTGGAGGTTGTAGTTCGCGATCGATGCCGAATCGTCCTCGGGCGACGACAGGTTCGCGGCGACGAGCTGGTCGGTCTGCTTCGCGACCTCGAACGCACCGACGAGCTGGCCGAAGATCTGCGCGGCTGCACCGGTGCGCGAGACCTGCGCGATGAACCGCACGTCGACATCGCACGCGTCGGGCGGGCTAAGGTCGTTGCACCCGAGCGCGGTGCGATAGCTGGTGCGCGCGGATGCGATCGTCGCAGCATCGCTGCTGATCGCGTTCGCGAAGCCGCTGTTCGTCGTGATCGCGGTGTACAGCGCCGGCAGATCCGCCGCCGTGACCGTGCCGCTCGACACCGAGCTCGCGAGCGTGCCGGTGTTCTTCGCGAGGTTGAACATCGTCTCGACGTAGTACTCGTTCTCCGACGCCGCGCGCGTCGCGACATCACCGAGCGTCTGATCGCGATGCGCGCCGGCGACCAGGCCGTACTTGCCGAACGTCGCGAAGAAGTGATCGTGGCCGGTCTCGCTGCCAGCGACGAAGCCCTGCATCGACCACGCACCGACGATCGCGTCGAAGAACGTGCCGCTCGTCGGGATCGCGAGGTTCGTCGCCGAGCACTGCGAGTGCGCGACCGCGCTGTGAGTCGTGCTGCCGACGCAATCGCCATCGGTGCGTCCCCAATCGAGGTACGTCTCGGCGTAGACCGCGCCGGTGAGGTGATTGTGGAGGTCGCCGCCTTTCGGCATCGCCTTCAGGAACGCGCCGAGCGCGGTCGCATCGCCGAGCACGGTGTCGAAGTGATCCGCAGCGTTCTGCTCCCACTCGGCCGCACACTCGATCGCCGTGCCGGTGCAGGGCGGCGGGCCGTCCGTCGTCTCGTCGCGCCTGCCATCCGTTCCAGCGTCGGACGCTGCATTCGGGTCATGGCCACAGCCCAGGACAACCACGACGAGGGCGAGGTAACGAAGCATGGCGGAAGCTACATCAGATCGTTCGGTCCCTGGGTGCGTTTGTAGGGGGATGCGCAGCCTGTTCGTCGCTCTCGCGCTCGTGATCGGCCTCCATCACAGCGCGCTCGCCCAGTACACGCGTGCCGCCGGCCAGAACGCGCCGATGGACCCGGTGTCCCGCACCACCTACGACAAGAGCGGGTTCGCACACACGACAATTCAGATGGTTGCGCCCGCGGCCGACTCGTTCGGCAACGCCCAGGGCAACGACCACGACCTCGCGGTCGACGGCGCTTTCAAAGGTCAGACCGTCGCCGTGATCCAGCTCTACACCGGCGAGGGCTT
>JBDUAS010000292.1:0-8452 GCA_040004535.1 Deltaproteobacteria bacterium | reverse complement strand
CGGTCGTCGCGCCCGTCGCACGCAGCGCACAAGCCAAGGACGAGTAGCCATCGCACGGGTCGAGCATAGCGCACGGGTTCGCGCTACCGTGACGCGATGTTCCTCGTCGAGGTCTGGGTCGAAGCTCGGCTCGAGCAACGCCGCCTCGTCACGCGCCGAGAGCTCGCAATCGGTAGTAGCGCCGCCGACGACATCCAGATCACCGGCAGCATGCCTGCGCAGGTCAAGGTCGAGCTAGGTGCGAGCTACGCGACGTTCGAGCTGAACGGCCCGATCGAGCACTCGGGTATGTCCTACAAGCGCGGCGAGCGGATGTTCGCCATGCCGGTGACGTTCACGATCGCGGGTCACAGCGTCACCCTGCGCGATGTCAGGCCCCCGCTGTTCGAGGCCTCGTACAACCCGATCTCGTCTGAAGAGGCCGCGCTCGTCGACGCGATCGTCACCGGCGACACCGCGAGTCGGATGATCTACGCCGATTGGCTCGAGGGCCGCGGCGACCTCGAGCGCGCCGACATCGTGCGCCGGCTCGCCGAAGGCGACGCGCCGGCTCAGGAGCTCTTGATCGCCCTCGCGCCGACGAACGTGCGCTGGCGCGCCCGGGTCCTCGAGCCGACGATCGAGCACTGCAAGCGCGACGATTGCCCGAAGCACTGGGGCGCGCTCGAGCGCACCGCCCGAGCGGATCTGCGCCGGTGCGACCGCTGCGTGAAGCTCGTCCTCTACTGCGTGAACGGCGGCCAGGCGGCGGAACACCATAAGGCCGGAGGAGTCGTCGTGTTCGACCCGTTCGCACCGCGCACGCTGCTATAACCGTGGGCGATGGGAGCGCGCCAGGTGTTCGTCAAGATCGCGGGCGGGTTCGTGATCCTCGTCGTGCTCGCAATAGGCGGGCTCGTCGCGTGGAACATGTTCGGCCAGGGCCCGTACGGCGACACCTGCAACTACTCGCTCGGCTGCCGGTCGTATTACTGCGTGAAGCACGAGCTCCGCGGCGAGCGCCAGTGGGCGGCGCCGAAGGGCACGTGCACCAAGTCGTGCGATAAGGACGACGAATGCGGCAAGGATGCCCGCTGCGTCGTCCTCACCGACGACACCCGCGACGACCTGCCGCCGTTCGGCAAGCCGACGAAGGCGTGCCTACACGTCCGCCTGCTCGATCCGGATGACCGCCACTGATAGAATGACCCAGTGGTAGCGCGCTCCGCGTCCGCGACGTTCGTGCCGGCCGACAAGCCGCGCATCGCGATCGCGAGCGATGGCACGCTCGCGGCGATCCACGAGCCGACACGGATCACCGTCGTCGATCTTCCGGGCTGCGCCGCGTTCGCCGAGGTCGGCATCGATCCCGAAGCCGGTGCGAGCGAGGTCATGTGGGTCGGAGCACCGCCGCGGCTCGTGGTGCTGTCGCGCTACGCAGCTCACTCGACGGTGCACCTGCTCGATCCGTACGGGCCGCGTACGATCGCCGAGATCCGGCTCGAAGCGCCGATGAAGCTCATGGCCTCCGTCGGCGCGCACGCGCTGGCGGTCGGCTCGCTCGGCGCGGCCATCTTGACCGCCGGCGAGAGCTCGCTGACGCCGTATCAATTCCCGGCGCGCACGGTGCCGGTGACGGCCGGCGCAGCGGGTGCGCAGTTCGTCGTCGCACTCTCGGGTGCGATCGAGGAGTGGGATCCGCAGACCCGGATGCCGAAGCGCCGACTGAAGCTGCCGAAGCCGGCGGTGATCACCCAGCTCGGCGGCAGCGATCGCGTCGTGTGGATGACGACCCAGTCCGATCCGACGCGGCTCGACGTGTTTCCACTCGTCAATCGCGGTCAACCCAAGCTCCACGAATTGCCCGAGCCGATCGCGCACGTCGCGGCGCATCCGCGCAGCGACCTGCTCGCGTGTGTCGGCGCGGATCACGGCCGGCTCTACATCGTCGACCTCGACGGCCGCCAGCCGATTCGCACGATCGCACCCGAGCGGATCGATCGGGTCGAGGCCGCGGGTTTCATTCTCGGCCGGATGATCGGCGTCGTCGCCGCGCAAGCCCGCCGGCCGATCGCGCTGATCCAGCTCGACGGTCGCGAGCAAGACGCCGCCGTCGCGATGCCGGCGACGCTGCCGCTTCCGCGCGAGGACGCGCCGGAGCCTGCGGCGAAGTCATCGCTCTACGACGAGACCGAGGCGGTGCGCGAAGTGCCGACCGCGGTGACGTTGATGAATCACCTCGCCGCTGTCGCGCCGGCGCTCGCGGCCGCCGTGGGCTCCGACGATCCTGCGAAGCCATCGCTATTTCGTCCCGCCGCTCCTGCGCCGGCCGCACCCGCGCGCCCTGCACCCGCGAAGCCCGCCGCACCTGCCGTGTCGCTGACCGAGCGGTTCTCGACCTGGCGCGATCGCATGCGGCTCGCGCAACCCCGCGCGACCGATCCGGTCACGCCGGCGCAGATCGATACCCGGCCGCCGTGGCGCGATGCGGTCGCGACGTGGGCCCGCGGCATCATGACCGGCGCGGTTGATCACAAGCCGGGTCCGCTGCAGTGGCTCGTTTCGATCGCGGCGCGGTTCGAGCTCGCGGATCACGTGATGCCCGGCCTCGCACTCCTCTACGGTGCTCACCTCGCCGGCGAGGCTGGCGTCGCGCCGGTCGAGCTCGCGCGCGTCCTGGGTCGCGACTGGGATGAAGCGCTCGGCCGCGGCCAGCTCGCGGCGTCCGCGATCGCGACCTATCGCGACTCGCGCGTTCGGCTCGCGACGCCGGTGCTGCGCGCCCTCGACGAGCTGCCACCCGCGACCGGCGTGCTCGTCGGCCAACCCGGCCAGGTCGTGCTGCTCTCCGCGTGCGTCGTCGTCGCGGCCGCCGATCAACCTCTCGGGGTCGTGGCAGAGGCCACATTGCCCGCCGCCGGTGGCGCGATCCTCGCGGCCCACCCAGGGTCGGATCCGCGCGACGTCGCGCTCGAAGCCCGCGCCTACGGTGCCGTCGCGATGGTCCGCGTCACGCCGGCGACCGTCGACCGCATCCCGCACGATGGCCCGGTGATCCTCGTCCTCGACGACGAAGGTCTCGCCGATCACCTCGAGCTACCGCGGCTCTAGTTGATCTGCTTGTGTGAATTCGAAGCGGGGCCGCGTCGCGTGAGACCGAGTGAGTAGCATCGCGCGCGCAGATGCACGATGAAGTCCACAACTAGCTCGCCGCGCCTACAACTTCGTCGCGTAGGTAATCCTTCTTCTTGCCGGCGAGGGCGCACGCGACCTTCGCCGCGCTCCACCCCGCGACGAGCGCGCCTTCGATCCCGAGCGCCGGCAAGATCTGATCGCCGGTCAACGTGAGGTTCTTCAGGCCGCTGACGTACGACAGCGCCGCGGTGTCCGCCGTCGCCGGTTGCGTGCCTTTCCACACCGGCGTCATCGCGAGCGGCAGGTTGCGCGGCACGTCGTAACTGCCGCGGCCACCCGGCACCTGCGGCGGCGTCGCCTCGAACGGCGAGTGCGCGAGCACGAGGTGCTTCTCGAAGAACGGCATCACGTCACCGAGCCGCCGCCACAGGCCGGCGCGTAGCGCCATGCACTTCGCGATCATGCGGTCCGGCTCGAGCGCGCCGTCGCTCGGCAGTACCGCCGCGATCGTGACGACCACGCGGCCGGCATCGTCGGCGTCGCCGAGGTGGATCGAGAACGCTGCATCGCCGGCCGGCGCCTTGTCGAGCGCGGACACGACCGCGACGGTTGGCGCCATGTGCTCCGGCAAGCCGGCTTCGTCGAGCACGATGTTCAGCGTGTAGCGATAGCCGACGATCGTCATCGCTTCGGCGAGCTCGGAGAGCCGCTTCGGCGCCTTCTTGCCGAGGAGCTCGAGCAGCTGGTCCGGCGACCGCGACGTGACGACCTGACCGGCTCCGATCTCGTCGCCGTTCGCGAGCACGAGCGAGCTCAGCTTGCTCCACGACACGTTCGCCTCGGCGACCGTTCCCGACCGGACCTCGCCGCCGGCGGTGGTCAGCTTCTCGACGAGCAATTCACGAATCGCGTCGCCATCGCCGCGCAACCCGGGCGGTCCAGCGATCCACGCATCGAGCGCACGTGCGATCGCAGCCGGTGGCGCGGCCGGGTGACGCATCGCGATCGCCGCGAGCCCGCGCCAGATCGCCGCGCTCGGATCGGTCTCGGCATCGCTCCACCACGCGCCCGCCACCTCGGCGAGCTGGTCGGCGAGCTTGCTGACCTCGCGCTTCTCGAAGAACCCGACGCCAGGAAACGCGTGCTCGCCGGCGAGGATCGGATCGAACAGCCGCGCGACTTCCGAGCCTTTTTGCCAGCGCGCGAGCATCGCGTCGCTCGTTGCACCGAGCTCGCGTGCGAGCTCACCGGCAATCCGATCGGCGCCGAGGTCGACGCGGAAATCGGGCGCCACGATCTGCGCCGCGATCCGCGGCTCGCGAAACTTGCGGCGCAGCGCGAGCTCGCCGTGCAGCTCCTTCAGCACGCGCTCGGCGGGCGAGCCCGCGCCGACCGGCCACACGATGGGCTCGATCGGCAGCTTGTGCGGGCCGAGCGAGTAGCGCGCCGGCCGATCGTCGCCGAGGATCAGCGTGCGCATGCCGCGGCGCGCGCATAGCGTCGCGCACACGAGCGCGGCGAGGTCATCGCCGAGCACCACCAGATCGTACGAGTTACTCGGCACTCGTCCCTAACTAGACAGCAGACTTCTCGTCGGGCGCGACCAGGCCGAGCACGAGCGCCGTCGCGCTCGCACCGAACGTCGCCCACGCGCCCCACGCGAACACCATGTTCGCGACGGAGCCGATGAACCACAGGATCGACGCGAACACCGCGATGCCCGCTCCGAGCGCGAGGCGGCGGCCGCGGATGCCGGTCTGGTTCGAGGCCACGATCGCCGCGATCCCCGCGAGCGGGATCAACCAGAGGACAGCGGTGCTGATGCCGAACATGGCCGCGACATCTCCAGCGTCCCACAGTCCGCGGAACAGCGAGTCGCTCGTCCACGGGGCGAAGAACCCGACGAGGATCGCGAGGCCACCGGCGCCGCGCAGCGCGCGATGCTTGTCGACCGAGCCGATCAGGACGACGGCCGCACCGCCGAGCATCAGCCACATCTCGAGGTTGAAGTGGACCATCCCCTTCAACATCTCGAACGCCATGTCGCCTGCGATCAGTGCACCGGCCGCGATCGCCGCGAGCCGCGTCGCGCTGGACTTCGCACCGGCGGTCGCGGCGAGCAGCGCCCCCGACAGCGGGACCAAGAACAACCAGTGCTCCTGGTGCCACGCGATCGACAGACCTGACGGCTCGTCACCGAGCTTCACCCAGGACAGGAAGAACGCACCGACCAGCACCACACCCACGACCGAAAGGACACTGTATGCCCAACCCGCAAGCCGTTTGTTCATGGCGGCGAAGCTAACACGATCTTGCCGAGCGCGATTTCTCGAACGATCCGGGGCAGGAGCACGTGCTCCTCGTGCTGGATCCGGGCGTGGAGCGTGACGGGAGTATCCCCGGCGGTCACCGGGACCGCGACCTGCGCCAGGATCGGCCCGCCGTCGACCGATGCGTCGACGACATGGACGGTGACGCCGCTCTCTCGCGCGCCGGCCGCGATCGCCTGACCGGGCGCATCCATCCCGGGGAATGCCGGCAACAGCGACGGGTGGGTGTTGATCACCCGGCCGGGGAACCGCGCCAAGAAGTGCGGGGTCAGCACGCGCATGAACCCGGCGAGCACGATCAGATCGACCGCGGCGAGCGCCGCGATCAACAGCTCCTCGAACGCCGGGCGCGCCAAGCCGCGGTGATCGATCGCGAGTGTCGGCTTGCCCGCCGCGGTCGCGCGCGCGAGGGCAGGGGCGGCGGGATTGTTCGAGATCACGATCGTGATCTGCGCGGGTGCGAGCGCACCGGCCGCCTCGGCGTCGAGCAACGCCTGGAGGTTCGTGCCCGTCCCGGAGACCAGGACGCCGACGTTCATTTCAACCGCGACGGCTCGCCGCCGGCCCGCGGCACGAGCTGACCGACGACGCGCGCGTGCTCCGGCGCGAGGAGCTCGACGGTGCGCGCGGCATCCCCAGCGGCGACCACGATCAACATCCCGAGCCCCATGTTGAACGTGCGATCCATCTCGGCCGGCGCGATGCCCGTCGACGCGATCAGCTCGAAGATCGCGGGGACCTCCCACGTCGCGCGCTCGAGCTCGACCGCGAGCGTGTCGTCCGCGAAGATCCGCGGCGGATTCTCGACGAGGCCGCCGCCCGTGATGTGCGCGGCGCCCTTCCACGCGATGCCGGCTATCCGCTTGAACGCCTGGGCGTAGATGATCGTCGGGCGGAGCAGCGCATCGGCGACGGTCTGGCCTCGCAGCTCGGGCGGCGTCGCGTCGAGCGGCAGCTTCAACACCTCGAGCACGACCTTGCGCGCGAGCGAGTGACCGTTCGAGTGGAGGCCCGCCGACGGCAGGCCGATCACGACATCGCCGGCGACCAGATCGCGGGTCGGCCGGATCTTCTTCTTCTCGACGACGCCGACGCAGAACCCGGCGAGGTCGTAGTCGCTGCCGTGATAGAGCCCCGGCAATTCGGCGGTCTCGCCGCCGACCAGCGCGCAACCGGCCTGGCGGCAGCCCTCGGCGATGCCGCCGATCACGCTCGCGGCGGTCTCGACCGACAGCGCGCCGGTCGCGAAGTAGTCGAGGAAGAATAACGGCTCCGCGCCGGTCACGAGCACGTCGTTGACGCACATCGCGACCAGGTCGATCCCGATCGTGTCGTGCTTGTTCGCCGCGAACGCGGTCTTGAGCTTGGTGCCGACCCCGTCCGTACCGCTCACCAGGATCGGCTCCTCGTAACCCGTCGGGATCCGGGTCAGCGCGGCGAATCCACCGATCCCGCCGAGCACCTCGGGCCGCATCGTCGACTTCGCGAGCGGCTTGATCCGATCGATCAGGGCGTTGCCGGCGTCGATGTCGACCCCCGCGTCCTTGTAGGTGAGCGCCATCTCGGGCTCGTGTACCACACTGGTCCGGGCGTATGCTCGGGGCGTTGGTCATCGACGTCGTCGTCCCGGCTCGCGATCACGCTGCCACGTTACCCGCCGTGCTCAAGGGGCTGCCCGCGCGGGACATACGCTCGGTCGTCGTCGTCGATCGCGCGTCCCGCGACCGGACCGCGGAGCTCGCGCGCGATGCCGGCGCGCTGGTCCTGCGCGAGCCGACCGGCGGTTACGGTGCCGCCTGCCAGCGCGCCCAGGCCCACTTCTCGGCGCTGCCGCGCGTCCCCGATCTCGTGGTGTTCGTCCCCGGTGATCGCCCGCACGCCGCCCCGATCGTCCCCGCGCTGGTCGCACCGATCGTCGACCGCGGCCTCGAGCTCGTGCTCGGCGTCGACGCGACCAAGCGCGGGATCAGCGAGCGCGTGGTGGTCGGTCTCATCGATACGGTCTATCGCCAGCGCTGGTCCGGCGTCGGGCCGGTCCGCGCGCTGAAGTTCCCCGCGCTCGTCGCGCTCGGCATGCGCGATCGTGGCGCCGGCTGGGATGTCGAGATGCTGGTCCGCGCGAGCAAGCTCGGTCTGACCAGCGACGAGCTCGACCTACCGAGCGAGGACGCGGCCGGCCGGACCAAGCTCGGCCCCCGATCGCTGCTCCATATCCTTCGCCACGCGACGATGCGGTAATGATGCGATAATGGGTCCGGTGAACGACGGGTTGGATCGGTTCGCGCGCGACTTCAAGGCGGGCACGGTGCTGTTCGACGAGGGCCAGCCCGGCGACTTCATGTACGTCGTCACCTCGGGTGAGGTGGAGATCCGGCGGATGGTCGGCGAGACCGAGCGCGTGCTCGCGGTCCTGCCGGCGGGCGAGTTCTTCGGCGAGATGGCGATCCTCAACTCGCGACCGCGCTCGGCGACCGCGGTCGTGCGCGTCGACTCGCGCTTGCTCGTGATCGAAGGCAAGACGTTCGAGGCCATGCTGCGCGCGCGCCCCGAGGTCGCGCTGCGGATCATCAAATCGCTCGCGCTCCGGCTCGAGAGTGCGAACCAGCAGGTCGAGCTGTTGCTGCTGCCGACGCCGAACCACCGCGTCGTCCAATGTCTGCGCCAACTCGCGGACGAACAGATCCATCTCGCGGGACAGCCGGTCAACGCGGGCACCGCGATCATGGTGCCCAAGCGCGTCGAGGACATCGCGCTCCGCGTCGGCCTACCGGTCCACGAGGTGAGCGAGGTCGTCGATCGTCTGCGCGCCGCGCGGCTCGTGTTGCTCGCGGAAGATGCGGGCATCGACGGCCACGGCTTCATCGTTCCGGAGGTCGGACGACTGCTCGAGTTCCTGGAGTTTCTGACGCTGAAGGACCGGTTCGGTCCGTAGTCGTTACGCGGCGGCGCTGCCGTCGCGGATCGCGACGACTTTGCGAACCAGCGCCGGCAGCTCGTCATTCTTGCCC
>JBDUAS010000291.1:0-8455 GCA_040004535.1 Deltaproteobacteria bacterium | reverse complement strand
ACGGTTAAGTACTAGCACCTCAAGCTAGCGCGTCTACCAATTCCGCCATCCGCGCAGACTGTCAAAGAAGGACAGAGAGGTACTGGACCACAGGCGACCTGTCAAGAGAGCGCCGCAACCGAGCGGGATCCGATAGTCTCCCCGCGGCATGTCGTACGCGCCGAGCCCGCCACCGCCGCTGTCGCGCGCGACCTTGGTGCTGGGCCTGTACGGCGCCATGGGCATCGTCGCGTTCGTGATCGCGGCGGGTCGCGGCGATCCGGACCTCTATCGTCTGGGCGGGAGTCCCGCGGCGTGGCAGCTCGGCGTCGCACCGGCGATCGGCGCGGCGCTCGGCCTCGCGGTCGTAGGGCTGACCCGGCTCGGCACCCGCCATTTTCAGTGGGCGCGCGATCTTCACGCGAGCTTTCGCGACCTGCTCGGCCCGTTGACCGGCAAGGAGATCGTGATCCTCGCGCTCGCGAGCTCGATCGGCGAGGAGCTGCTGTTCCGCGGCGCGCTGTTGCCCTGGTTCGGCGTGTGGATCCAGGCCGGCGTGTTCGCCGTGCTTCACATCGGGCCGGGCAAGCGGTTCTTGCCGTGGACGCTGTCGGCGTTCGTGCTCGGCGTCGCGTTCGGCGAGCTCGCGCGCTGGACCGGCAACCTCGGCGGGCCGATCGCGGCGCACTTCATGATCAATTATCTGAACCTGCGCTACATCGTCGGCCGCGAAGCCCACTCGTGATCGAGTAGCCGGTACCACGCGGTATCGCGACTCCGGCCCTTGATGATGTAGTGCGCGTCCTGGACGCCTTCGAACTTGAAGCCGTAGCTGAGCGCCGCCCGGCGCGACGCTTCGTTGCGCGCATCGCACTTCCACTCGGCGCGGCGATAGCCGAGCGCGAACACGTGCTCGAGCAATAACAGGGTCACCTCGCGGGATGCACCGGTGCCCTGCGCGATCGGGCCGTACCAGATGCTGCCGAGCTCGATCTTGAGGTGTTGGGGTTGGTTCGCGATCAAGCTCGCGACGCCGACGGGCGTCCCGGTCGCCGTGTCGCGGACCACGAACGGCCGGCCATCCTCGGCGAGGGTCTGGTGCTCGAGCCAGGCGCGTAGCGCGAGGTCGGTCGCGAACGGCCCGGCCGCCATGTAGCGCCACACCCGAGCCTCGGGATCGTAGTCGTCGACCGCGCGATCGCCGAGCGCGAACGGCTCGCCGTTCGACACCGCGTAGAGCGCGTCGAGGTCGGATTCGAGATCGAGCGGCTCGACGATGACAAGTTTTCCGCTCAACACGACCGGATCGGGCTTCAGCGGAAGGGCGTCGCGCGTCGCGAGGACCTCGGCCGGCAGGCGCGGTGCGGGAATCGGCAGGTCGGCGGCCATGCCAGTTTGTTGCACGTGGGGGAGCCCGCTGCCTAGCCTCGGGGATGCTCCGCAAGCTCGCCGTCCTCGCGTGCGTCGTCTTTGCCGTACCGGCCGCGCGCGCGGACGACACGTCGGCCTCCGACAAGCTGCGGATCCTGTACTCGACGCGGTTCACGTTCACCGACGACGGCTTGCCGCTCGTCACGGTCGAGATCATGGGCAACCGCAAGAAGGTCGAGCTCCACGCGAAGGGCGGCATCGCGGTTCGCCCCGACGGCAACGGCGGTAGCACGGTCGAGACCGACGGCGGCGACGCGTGGACCGTGACGGTCGAGAATGCGAAGCCGGCGTTGATCCAGGACTGGACCGTCGTCGAGACGCTCGGCCCCGACGACGCGGCCGGCATCACCGCCTCGCTCGCGCGGTGGAAGGAACGCGGCTTCGATCCGCGGTCGTTCGAGATCGGGACGTTGTTCGGTACCGGCGGCGAAGTGATCGACACGCGCGAGGTCCGGATCGCGATCGATCCGGTCGCGGAAGGCAAGGGCGGGTCGCGCGCGGCCGAGCTCGCGAAGAAGTTCGGGATCAAGACCCAGGTCCACCAGGAGCTCGTGCGCCGGCCCGGCGGGACGATCGTCGCGAAGAGCGGGACGACGACGATCAAGAACCCGTCGGTGCTGTGGTTCCAGCCGAAACGGACGACCGAGACGCTCACCGTCGCCGACGTCCCGACTGGCACCGGCGGCAGCCAGCTCGAGACCGGCACCGAAGATCGCCGCTACTGGGGCTCGGTCTACGTCACCCTCGATCACGACGGCTCGCTGATCGCCGCGAACGCGGTCGCCGAGGACAAGCTGCTCGCCGGCATCGTGCCCGCCGAAATGTATCCCGACGCCCCGACGGCGGCGCTCGAGGCGCAGGCGATCGCGGCGCGCACCGAGCTGCTCCAGAAGATCGGCCGGCGCTCGCTCACCGATCCGTTCCTGCTGTGCTCGACGCAGCAGTGCCAGGTCTACGCCGGTGCCGGCAAGGAAGATCCGCGGACGACCCGCGCGATCGAGAAGACCCACGGCATCGTCGTGTTGCGCGACGGCGGCGGCCTCGTCGACATCCGCTACTCCGCGTCGTGCGGCGGCCACACCGAGGACAACGATGCGATCTGGGGCGGCCCGCCCGATCCGTCGCTGCGCGGCCGCATGGACGATCCGAAAACGCAGATGACCCGGATCACCGACGCGAACCTCGACGAGTTTCTGGATCACGATGGCGACGCGTGGTGCGCGAAGGCGAAGGGCGCGAAGGCGAAGTTCCGGTGGACCGAGAAGATCAACGCCGACGACCTGACCGCGCGCGTGTCGGTCGAATATCCCGAGGTCGGCCACATCAAGACGCTGTCACCGAAGCAGCGCGGCAGCTCCGGGCGGATCGAGACGCTCGCGATCGTCGGCGACAAGGCGACCGTCGACGTCACCGGCGACCTCCACATCCGCCGCCTGCTCGGCGGGCTCAAGAGCACGCTGTTCGAGGTCAAGCGCGAAGGCGCGACGTTCGTGTTCCGCGGCGCCGGCTTCGGTCACGGCGTCGGCATGTGTCAGCTGGGCGCGATCGGCATGGCCGAAGCGGGCAAGCCGCACGATCAGATCCTCGCTCACTACTATCGCGGCACACATCTTCACAAGCTGTACTGAGCTGCCCGCGGTACGGTGGGCGTATTCGGATCGGCCGCGCACTTCGTCATCGCAACTACCGGTTGTTCTTCTTGGGCCAGGGCATCTCGCTCGTCGGCACTTGGCTGACCCGGTTCGCGACCGTCTGGATGGCCTACAAGATCGCCGAGCGCGACGCGCTCGATGCCGGTCTCGTGCTCGGGCTCGTCGCGTTCTTCGGTCAGGCGCCGAGCGCGTTTCTGTCGCCCGTCGCCGGCGCGCTCGTCGATCGCTGGGATCGCCACCGCACGATCGTCGTCACCCAGATCTTCGCGATGCTCCAGTCCGCTGCGCTCGCGTACTTCACGTTCAGCGGGCGGATGACGGTGTGGCACTTGCTCGCGCTCGGTGCGGTCCAGGCGTTGATCAACGCGTTCGACATGCCGGCACGCCAGTCGTTTCTCGGCCAGATGGTCACCGACAAGGCCGACTTGCCGAACGCGATCGCGCTCAACTCGTCGATGGTCAACGGCGCACGCCTGATCGGCCCGGTGGTCGCCGCCGCGCTGGTCGATCTGTTCGGCGAGGGCTGGTGCTTCACGATCGATGCGGCGAGCTACGTCGCCGTGATCGTCTCGCTCGTGCTGATGAAGGTGCCGAAGCGCGAGATCAAGCCGCGCACGCATCACGTCTGGCACGAGATCGCCGAGGGCCTCCGCTACGTCAAGCACACGCCCGTCGTGCGCGCGCCGCTCACCCTGCTCGCGGTGACGAGCGTGCTCGGCGGCGCGTACGGGACGCTGCTGCCGATGGTCGCCGGCAAGACGCTCGCGGGCGGCCCGCACACGCTCGGCGTGCTGATGGCGGCGGCGGGCTGTGGTGCGCTCCTCGGCGCGCTCTACCTCGCGAGCCGGCAGACCGTCGTCGGACTCGCCGGCGTGATCGGCTACGCGACGACGCTGCTCGGCGTCGGCCTGTGCGCGCTGCGCTTCGCGCCATCGGTCTACGTCGCGTTCCCGCTCGTGTTCGTGTGCGGGCTTGGCTGGATGGTCCAGATGGCGTCGACGAACACGATCGTTCAATCGACCGTCGACCAGGCGATGTTGGGCCGGGTGATGAGCCTCTACGCACTCGCCTTCTTCAGCGGCATGCCGGTCGGCTCGTTGCTCCAGGGCTGGCTCGCCGATCAGATCGGCCCGATGAACACGTTCCTGTGCTCCGGCGTGGCCGTGCTTGTCGCGGCCGCCGTGTATCGCTTCGGCCTTGCGGCCCGTAACCCAGCCGTTACGTCGCCGGCCGCCGAGGCGTAGTATCTCAGCCGCCATGCACCTCTTGCCGACGACGATGGTGGGCTCGTACCCGCGCCCGCAGTGGTTCACGCAACAGCTCGCGGGTCGCGACGTGCTCGAGGCGTTCAAGATCGCGTCGCACGCCGAAGCGTTTCACGACGCGACGCGCGCGGTGATCAACGATCAAGAGCAAGCCGGCCTCGACATCCTGACCGACGGCCAGATGTGGTTCGACGACTACAACATGGGCATCGGCTCGTTCCTCTGGTACTGGCTCGAGCGCACCAAAGGCTTCTCGTCGGAGAAGCTGCCGCATCCCGCGAAGGCGAAGGCGAAGGGCCGCGACCTCTGGGCGCTCGACGAGGCCGGTGGCGTCGCGGTCGAGGGACCGATCGAGCGCGGTCCGGTGCGGATGGGCTTGATCTACCAGTGGGCGCAGCGCCACACCGAGAAGCCGATCAAAGCGTGCGTCGGCGCGGGCCCGTGCCAGCTCTCGACGCTCGCGTACTTCCGCAACGGTCCGGTCAAGAATCGCTACGACCTGTCGCGCGCGCTCGCCGAGGTGTTCCGCGCCGAGATCGCAGACCTCGTCGCGAATGGCTGCAAGCACATCCAGCTCGAAGATCTCGGCGCGTGGATGCCGACGTTGTCGGGCGACAAGGACTGGGCGTGGGTCGGCGAGACTGTCGAAAGGACCATGTCGGAGATTCCGGCCGGCATCGAACGCTCGTGGCACTTCTGCCTCGGCAACGTGTGGGGCAACAAGATGACCGGGATGACCGCCGGTGGTTATCGCGAGGTCGTGCCGCACTATCACGACGTCAAGGTCGACGCGTTCGTGCTCGACTTCGCGGCGCGCGAGATGGAGGACGTCGACCTCGTCCGCAAGCTGCCCTCCGACAAGAAGATCCACGCCGGCGTGATCGACATCCGTACGCTCGAGATCGAGCACCCCGAGCAGGTCGCCGAGCGGATCCGCAAGGTGCTGAAGCACATCGAGGCCGAGCGGGTGACGCTGACGACCGACTGCGGGCTCAAGCAGCTGCCGCGTGTCGTCGCGGTGCAGAAGCTGCGCGCGCTCGCTGAAGGCGCGGCGATCGTGCGCGCCGAGCTGCGCTAGTTATCCGGGGCACGGCCCGCTGGCGCCGCAGCAGATCGCACCGCAACTATCGCTGCCCATCGGTCCGCCCGACGCGCACGTATCTCCCGTGCCGCACGCGGAGCCGTTCCCGCACCGGCACGTGCCCGCCTCGCAGCGCTCGCCGGCGCTACAACACGAGTTGCCGCACGTGGGACCCGCGCAGCTGGTGCTCGGCGCACACGTGCCGGCGGTGATGGCCTTGCAGAGCTTGTTGTCGCACGTCGCGACGATGGTCTCGCCCGGGCCCGGCGCGCCTCCGTCTTCGGCGATGTCGGCGTGCTGACAGCCGCGCGCCCCACAAGCGAGACAAGTCTCGTACGTCGCTTCGACACTCGCGAACATCGGCTCGCTCGCCGCCGCGATGCCGACCACGACCGCGCCGCAGCAATCGGTGGAGCGCACGAGGACGCAGTCGCTGACCGTCACGCATGCGCGATCGAGCGCGGCCTGAAAGTCACTGACGCAGGCCGAGCCGTTGGCGGAATCGGCCGTCGAGGTCGCGCCATGACTGCCACATCCGACGAGCACGATCATCATCACGAGCATCGGGGATCGCTGCATAGCGATCAGTGTGCTTCAGAACGCGTGGTCGGTGGTCAGCCATTCCGCATGCGACATGTGGCTCGGGCCTGTATCGATTGGACCAGGCCCGATCTTCTCGCACGAGTGACCTCGCGGAGGTGCAGGTGCATCAGGTGCACCCGCTCGTCGGAGCGCGCGAATTCACGAGCTTGGGCACGGCCCACCGCCGGCACGACGGCTGCTAAAGGCAGCGGCCCATGAAGAACCTCAAGTTCGCGATCATCGCCTCCGGCGTCCTCGGCATCATTGCCTGCTTCCTGCCCTACGTCAGCGAGGGCCCGATCTCGATGTCGCTGTGGGATCTCCACAAGCTCCCGGCCGGCAACGAAGGTCTGCTCAACGGTCCAAAGCAGGTCTACCTCGCGCTCGGCTTGTTCGGCATCGCGGCGCTCGTCGCTGCGACCGCCGCCGCGAGCAAGCTGCAGCGCGCGATCGCGGGCATCGCGGCAGGCTCGTTCCTGCTGACGTTCGCGCTCGAGCTCGTCCGCAAGGGCATGACTGGCGACCACGGCGTCAGCACCGCGATCGGCGGCAAGATGCTGTTCCTCGCGGCCGCGGTCGGCCTCGCGACGTCGATCGTCGCGGTCGTCAAGCCCGAGCAGTAGACAGCGCGCGCTTCGCGACGAGCTCCATCGCATGCTTGTTCGCGTCGCCCGCATCCATGTCGGACCGCAAGGCCGCGGCGATCGCGTGCGCCGCGTGGGTCACCGCCATGTACGCGCAGTAGTGCGCGTCGCTGTCGTCGCGCGCGAGCTCGCCGAGCACGAGCGGGCGGGGCGGCTCCGCGAACAGCTCGGCGCGCGGCGCGATCCGCATCCGGTCCACCATCGCGCTCGCTTCGTCGCACGCCTCGCGCGCGATCTGGTTCTTCTCGCCGTAGCGGCATTCTTGCTTCGCGAGCACGACCGCCGCTTCTACCGTCGCGCGCAGATCGCCGCGCGTGCACGTATGCGCGAGCTGCCACCACCACTGCAACCAGGCGCTCGACACGCCGGCCGAGACGCGATCATCCGGCAGCTCGCGGGCGAGCTCCTTCACTTCGGGCTCTGCCGCCGCGCGTATCCACGACACGACCGCGTGCTCGAGCCCCATCAGCTGCTCGACCGTATGGAGCTCGCTCAGCTCGGTGAGCGTATCTGCCGCCCAGGGCACCTCGAGCACTGCAGCGAATCGTCGCGCGAGCCGGCTCGCGCGCTCGACCCGATGCGCCCCTGCGAGCTCTTCCCGGATCTCGGCGAGCAAGGCCCCGCCGCGTTCCAGCGCGAATGCGGCGAGCTGGTCCGCGCTCGCTTCGCGCGCGACCTCGATCCACAGCTCGGCGTTGCCCGCTGACATGAGGTCGGCGAGCACGGTCGGCTTATAGAAGCGGCGGTCGAGCTCGTCCGTTCGTGCGTGACTCGCGCGCCACGCCTCGAGTGAATCGGCGTTCACGACTTCGAGCCCCACGAACGTGATCGTGATCAGACTTCCCACGGCCGGCCGTGGCCGAACGTTGGTCTGGAACCGCACGCCGACCGGCGCGATCCGGACGAAGTGAACCCCGTACGAGCCTTCGACGCGCGCGATCAGGTCCACTGCCGATACCGTATCAGGGGCAAATTGCCACGGTGCATGTTAGCCCGACAGGTCGAACCGGCAAAAAGCTGACGCGGTTGCACACAATCCATCGTCAGGAAGTCAACAACGCGATCTCACACCTCTATCTGGTCAACACATAGCGCGGGCAACGTTGGCTCCACTTCTTGCTTCTGTCACTGGATTGACTTACTCCACTGCGCGAGGTTTCAGCATGGCCCGTCCTTTACAGGGTGCACTCATCGGTTTCGGATTCATTGCCGAGAAAGGCCACGTCCCGGCCTACCTCGCGGCGCCCGACAAGCTCGAGATCGTAGCGGTCGCAGACGTCTGCGCCGCCCGGCGCGAGAAGGCCCGCCAGGTCCTGCCGAACGCGCGGATCTACTCCGACGTGAAGACCCTCCTCCAGGCCGAAGCCAAGCGGCTGGACTTCGTCGATATCGCGACCCCGCCGTGTGACCACGCCGCGATCGCCCATGCCGCGTTCGAGCACGGGCTCCACGTGTTCTGCGAGAAGCCGATCGCGACCTCGGGCGCCGACGCCAAGGCGATGCTCGACCACGCGCAGAAGGTGAAGAAGGTGTTCTTCCCCTCGCATAACTACAAGCACGCGCCCGTGATCAAGGCGATCCGCGGCGTGCTCGAGTCGGGCGACCTCGGCGCGATTCACCTCGTGACGCTCGATACGTTCCGCACGACCCACGCGAAGGGCGTCGCCGAGTGGCAGCCCGATTGGCGCCGCCAGCGCAAGACCTCCGGCGGCGGCATCGCGATGGATCACGGCAGCCACACGTTCTATCTCGCGTTCGACTGGCTCGCGTCGCAGCCGACGTCGATCACCGCGAAGATGTCGAACCTGTCGGCGTTCGACA
>JBDUAS010000559.1:0-2532 GCA_040004535.1 Deltaproteobacteria bacterium | reverse complement strand
CAGCTCCCAGCGCGCATCGACGGCGCGGCGCAGATCGTGGACCTCGCGCCACATCTTCCGGCGCTCGAGCGCGTTGCGGACCGTCACCATCACGCGATTGCGATCGAGCGGCTTCTCCATGAAGTCGAAGGCGCCGAGCCGGGTGGCCGACACCGCGTCGTCGATCGTCGCGTGACCCGAGATCATGACCACCGGGATCTCCGAGGTCTTGCTCGCCATGCCGTCTTCGCCGCGGCTCTTCAGCGCGCGCAACAGCTCGAGCCCGTTGTCGTCGCCGAGCTTGACGTCGAGCACGATGACGTCGATCGGGTGCAGCGCGAGGACACCCTCGGCTTCCGCAGTCGAGCCGGCCTCGTGGACGACGTGACCTTCGCCTTCGAGCACCATGCGCAGCGTGCGCCGGATGTTCTTCTCGTCGTCGACGATCAGGACAGGCTCGTTGGATCCCGAGGGCGTGGCTACTTCGTCGGTCATGATTGATCGTCCTCGTCCTCTTCGAGCTGGGCGCGCCGCTTCATGTTCCACCAGAACACGCACGCGAGCAGCACGATTCCGGCGCCGATGAACACCGGGCGCCGGTCGACATCGGGTTGAGTGTCCGGCCGGACTACCATCGGCGGCAGCGGCGTGCGCGGGCTTTCCGACAGCACCGGTCCGCTATGGAACTGCTCCTCGCGCTCCGGCACGGCCGTGCCTGCCGGGGCGAGCGCGATCGCGACGCGTGCATCGGCACCTGGATCGAGCGTCGCGAGCGCGGCCTTGCACGCGGCCAGCGCGGCCGGATCGGCATCGTCGCGCGCGAGACACTCTCCGGTGACCTCGATCAACTGAGTCGCGGTCGCGACCACGAGCATTCGCGACGTGCTCGTGATGTGGCTCGTCGTGTCGTGAAACGCGAGGTTCGCCTCGACCTGCTTGTCGTCGGCCTTCTCTTGCCAGCCTTGCTCCTCGACGACCGAACCGGTGAGCTGCGCGCGCTGCGAAGCGCCGTGGAACGTGTCGACCTCCGCGCGCACCGCGGCCGGATCATTCGCGATCGTCATCGCGGCGCGCGTCGCGAACAGCGTGACGCCGAGATCCGTCGGTGGCTTGATCTCCGCGGCGCCGATCGTGGCTTGCGCATGCGCGCCGAAGTGGCCGATCTCGCCGGTGCTCTTCGCGAGATCCATCGACTCGTGGCCGGTCCAGCCCACGGGCGGGGTCACGACGGGTCGTGCCGCGGCGAGGCCGGTGAGCATCATCAAGATCAGGATCGCCTTCACGAGCCGTCCCCAAACCACTTCGTGCACGCGACCTCGCACACCTTCGGCTCGCGCTGATTCCACACGCACGCCAGCGCGTGCACGTCGCCGGTCTTCGCGAGGTCTGCGCGCAGCTTGCCGTGATAGCCGCGCTGCGCGTCGAATCCGAGTGCGAGCGTGCCGCGCTCGCCGACGACGGGCTTCACCACGTCGTGCAACTTTGTTCCGGCGACCTCGGTGCCGAGCGCCGTCAGCAGTTGCTCTGCCGCCACGTCGATCGGTCCGGCGGCCCCGTGCAGGTCGAGCGCGAGCGCATAACAGCCGCGCACCGGATCGCTCCACGCCTGGCTCGCCGTCACGATGATCGCTGCCTTCGGATCACCGGCCGCGACGGCCGCCGCGGCCGCGAGCTCTGGATCCGCCGCCCAGCCTTTCGGTGCAGGCGCGGCCGAGACCAGCGCCGACACCGACGCCGCGGCGACGATCACCCGTAGCTGAGCCATACCTTCTGGCCGTCCTCGATCCCGAGGCGGCGGCGAGCATCTTCGTTCATTCCGACGATTCCGGTCTCGAGCGGGGTCACGCGCGTGCCGATCGCGCGGAACCCGGTGCCGGCGAGCTCGGTCGCGAGGATCGCCCAGCGCTTGCCTTCGGGCTCGTGCGCGCGGACGACCGCTTCCTTCGCGTCGCGCGTGATCGTGATGTCGTTCGTCGTCGCGATGAAGTGCGGGCCACCGTCGAACGGATCGATCTGCTCGGCATAGTCGAAGCCGATCCGGCGCAGCATCTTCTCGACGCCCTTCGTCTCCTCGCCGACCTGGCCGATGATCGCGCGGACGTCTTCCGGCAAGAGCTCGGTGTGGATCGGGTCGTCGGGGAACAGGGCGTGGATGAACTCTTTATTGTCCTTCGACAGCCGATCCGCTTCTTGATACGTGAGGCCCGTGAAGTGGCGGCCGAGCGCCTCCCACAGCTTCGACGTGCCATCGGCCTCGAGCGGCGGCAGCAACTCGGACAGCACCTGATCGCGGAACAGCTCGCGATGCATGCGAATGAACAAGAACCGCACGTACGACAGGGCCTTGCCGAGCGCATCCTTGTTACGCCGGTACTCGGGCAACAGGATGAGGCCACCGATCTCGGTCGGCCCGTTGTAGTTGTAGCCGATGCGCAGCGTCCGATGGACGAGGTAGCGATCGAGCGTGACCGAATAGCGCTCGTCGTTCTCGACCCGGAAGAAGATGTGCGGCGCGCGCTTGGTGCCGTGCTGCGCGTAGATCATCGACGTGCC
>JBDUAS010000558.1:0-2533 GCA_040004535.1 Deltaproteobacteria bacterium | reverse complement strand
CCGTCGATCGCGATGAACTGGGGCTGGATGATGTGCTGGAGGTCCGCGATCTTCTCGTTGAGCTTGTGATCGTGATCGATCAGGCGATGGCGATCGTCCTGGATGCCGATGTAGTTCTTGAGCGAGAACGTCACCGTCGTCCACGGGTGCGCCTTGAACTTCGGCGTGTTGACGAAGAAGTCCGCGCGCGCGATCGGTTCGGGCGTGAACAGGTAGTCGCGCAGTCGGTTCGGATGGGTCAGCGGGATCTCGACCTGCTGCTCTTCCTCGAAGTGATACTTCTTGATCCCCGTGCGCGACAGCATCGCGTCCCAGCCGGACTCGCGAAACGCGACGCGGCTCGGCACGGTGATGCCGCAGCGTTCGCCGGCCGCGAGCTCGGTGATCTTGTCGCCGCCGACATCTTGAAGCGCGCGCAGGACGCCTTCGCCGAACTCAGGACGCGTGAACGCGTACGGAAACAGCGGACCCGCGGCAACCAGGTTCGGTTTGACGAGCGTGCGACCGTGTGGTTGTAAGCCGAGCTCTTCGAGCCCTTCGCGGATGATCCGCCGGATCGCGGCTGGATCGTACTCGCGACAGCTCCGCAGGATGACCTTGGGCCGACCCGGGATCTTCATGTCCCGAGCATAGCTCCGTTAGCCCGTTACGGCTGCGTACCGGAACCTGATGCAGGTTCGGTCGGGGCGGCCGTGTCGGTCGGAGTCGCAGTAGGAGTCTTCGCACCTGCTGCCTTCGCGTCCTCGGCGCGGAGCAGCCAGTTCTCGGCGATGTTGAGCTCCTCCACGACCGTCCGCGTGCCGACGTCGAGCTTCTCCTCCGACTCGTCGACCAGCTTCGAGAGCTCGGCGTCCTTGCCGTCCTTCGCGGCGGCGTCGGCCTGCTTGACCAGCATTGACTTGCCGTCGGTGCCGGGAGTCGTCATGTTGCGGAGCTCTGCCAGCTGCTGGCCGGCCATCGAGATCGCGCGGCTCGCGACCTCGCCACCCGGCATCGCGATGCCGAGCTTGCCGCCGCGTTCGATCAGCGCGAGGCCGCGCTTGGACGCCGCGTCGACCCACGGCTGGTAGTAGTTGTTGATCGCGACCACTTCGTCGTGAAGCGTGGCCGTGTCGTTGGGCTTGGAGCAGCCGATCAGCGCGCCGATCAGCGAGATCGCGAACAGGAGGGAGGTAAACCGCATCACGTGCGAAGGGATCGCAGGTTCGCCGCGCTAACGCAAGGGCTCTGCCTCGTCGCTCCACGCGCTGCCGTGCGCGTCGACCTCGTCGATGTAGGCGAGGAACTGCGCGTAATACGGATGGTTGCCGAGCGTCGCCGAGTCCGCGATGACGAGCAGGAACCGCTTCGCGCGGGTGAGTGCGACATTCATCCGCCGGGTGTTCGACAGAAAGCCGAGCTCTCCCGAGTCATTCGAGCGCACCAGATCGACGATCACGGCTTCTTTCTCGCGGCCCTGAAACCCGTCGACGGTACCGATCTCGAGACCCGCCGCGCGCTCGTCGCGCAACAGATCGCGGAGCTTCCTGGCCTGGGCCGAGTACGCCGCGATGATCGCGAGATCCGTCGCTGCCACGCCGCGCGATAACAGGCGGCGCGCCTCGGCCGCGACGCGCTCGGCATTGCCGGTGTTGAACGTGCTCGGGTCGACGTGGAAGGCGGGCAGATTGTTGAGCGAGCCCCCGGGCTCGAAGTCGGTGCGCTCCTCGAGCCAGTCCTTGCCGGCCGTGTCGATCATCCACACCGGCTCGGGACGCGCAGGATCCGTCAGGACCTTCAGATCCGCGAGCGTGCGGTGAGCGACGTCGGGCGCGGCCACGAGCCGGCCCTCGTACATCGAGCGCGACGGGAACTCCATGATCTCGACGTTCATGCGGTGCTGCTGTTCGAGCATCACGACGTTGCCGCCACGCTCGAGCTCGTCCGCGACCAAGCGCTCGAAGATCGTCGTGCCGAGCACGCTCTCGACCTGGGGCCCGCCGACGACGACCGGCCCCAGCTGGTGCGGATCGCCGGCGAGCACGGCGACCTTCGCGCGGCCGAACGCGACGAGCAGCAACGGATCCGGTGCCTGCGTCGCCTCGTCGAGCACGACGCAATCGAACATCGTCTCTCCGAGGATCGGGTGGTCGGCGCCGACGCACGTCGCGAGCACGACCTCCGCGCGACCGACGATCGCGCGCTCCGCGTTCGCGACCTCGCGCGACGCATCGCGATCGAGCGCACGGGCTTCGGCCCACAGCTTGCGAGTTTCGGCGCGCGCGGCCGCGACATCCTCGCGCGAGCCGCGCTTCGCTGCTTGCGCTGCCATCGCGCTCTTGCGTAGTGCGCGTGCGCGGTCGCGCCATTCTCGCGCGAGATCGAACGCGCCGTCGCGCTCGACCTGCGCATCGATCGTCAACGCGACGAGGGCGGGGGAGACCCGCGCCGGATGGCCGAGCCGGACCGCGCGGACGCCGATATCGGCGAGCCGGATCCCGAGGTTATCGACGGCGGTGTTCGACGGCGCGCAGCACAGCACGCGCTCGCCGCG
>JBDUAS010000290.1:0-8502 GCA_040004535.1 Deltaproteobacteria bacterium | reverse complement strand
TGCTTGCGCGAGATGTTGCCGTCTTTGATCGGCAAGTCCGACGTCTTCGAGCCGCGACCGATGATGAACTGGTCCTTCGTCACCGGGTAACGCTGGCCGTTGTAGATCAGGAACAGCGTCGGTCCGGCGCCCGTCTGCGGCGCGGCACCGCTGTTACCGGGCAGCGGCGCGGGCGCCGGCGAATGGCCCATGTGATTGCCGGGCGGTGGCGAGGACGTGTTCGGTTGCGCGCGTGCGGAAGCTGCTCCCGCGCCGGCATAACCGGGCGTCGGCGGCGCCGGACGGCGCGCGGACGACGCGGCGGTCGCGGGTCCTCCACCCATCGCCGACATCGGCTGCTGGGTCGCCGGCTGGTTGCGGCCCGGCATCGGCGGCTTCGCGCCGTTGTTCGGCGGGAACTGGGTCGGCCCACCCGTGTTGTTCGGGTTGCCGTTGTTGCCGCTCGGTGGCGGACCCGCGGGCCCACCGGGCGACTGGTAGTTCTTCGAGCGCGCGTAATAACGCATCGCTTCGTTGACGAGATAATCGATCGAGCAATCGAAGTCGTTCGCCATCTGCTCGAACGTCTCCCAAAGCACGTCGCGGCAATAGAAATGCCGCATCGTCTTCTTGCTCTGATCCATTCGCGCAGTACTCCTAGATCGCTAGCGCCCCTTCCCTCGTCCCGGGCGCAACTAACTGTACTACATCGCCGACAAAGACGCGAGGAAGCGACCTATTTCAGCGGAGGTCCTAGCCGCGCCGCAAGCTCCTTCGCCCGCTGGCCGAGCGTGGGTTCCGGCTTACGATCTTTGGGGTCGACGCCGCTCTGATCCCCCCAGTATCCAATCAACTTCTCGCCCGAATTCACCGCCTGGAGCCGGGGGATATCCTCGGTCGACTTCATCGCGGCGAGCCCCTCGACCGCCACCCAGCGGGGGATCCGCCCCTTCTCGTTCAGGAGGTCGCGGAAGGTCTGGAGCACTTGGGCGCGCGGCGTCATGAGCGTGATGTCGACGACCACCCCGCCGACCAGCTCCTCTTGCTGATACGGCCCGTCGGGCAGCGCCTTCACGACATCCTTTGCCGCCGGCAGCCCACCGCACTTGAGCGCCGAGTCGGCCGCGACGTACTTGAACTTCGGGTTCGTGTGCGGGTAGCCGACCATCGCGACCAGCGGGGCGACGCACTGCGGCGGCCCGATCACGCGCAACAGCCGCACCGCGTCGTCGGCGGCATCGGCAGGCACGGCTTCGTTCTTCGCGATCGCGGCGACCGCGTCGACGTTCGGGACGAGCGCCGTCGACGGGACCAGATCGAACAACCCGCCCGGATCGACGTACGCCTTGTAGAGCGCCGACATCGCGCGCACCGGCAGCGTCGGATCGTCGCCCTTGTCCTTCACCACCGGGCGCGCCGCGAGCTCGAGCAGATACTTCACGCTGTCGGCATCGCCGGTGACCGCGAGCGCGAGCAACAGCTCGTCGCCGACTCGGTTCTTCTTCGCGCCGGCAGCGACGTTCATCGCGAGGATGCCCTCGGCGACGTGGAGCAGCTTCTTCGCGGCCGGTGCACCGAGTAACCGGATCACGTTCGCACCCTGCACGGCACCCGTGGTGGCGCGGCCTTCGTACGAACCGACGCAGTACCAATCGACGAGGTAGCCATCGATCTGCGCCTTCGTCGCGGCGTCGGCCGACTTGCGCACGAGCACGAGCGCGTCCTTCGCGCGGACCTGCGTCGGGTTCGGCAGCTGCATGTCGCCCTCGACGCGCGCGAGCTCCCATAGCCGCGGTGCGAGCTTCTGGACGAGCGTCGTGCGACGGCCCGGGGACATCTGCTCGAGCCCGCTGCGGACATCGGGATCGAGCCCCTTCTTGATCAAGACCGCGGCGGCGTGCGCCGACAGATCGACATCGAGGTTTTCATCCTTGAACGCGCTCTCGAGCTTACCGGTGCCCTTTTGCGTGTTCTGCCACTTCTCGATGTTCTCGTGGCTGGGTTTGTCACACGCCCCGAAACCCGTGAGGCAGACGATCGCGATCAGGAGCGCTCGCACGAACATGGCGCGAGCTTATCGTGGTGATGGCGTCGGTGATACGTTCCGCGGCGATGTCTCGCGCCGCTTTGGTGATCGCGTGCTGCCTGTGCGCGATCGCGCCGGAAGCGGCCCACGCCTCGCCGCGCAGCGACCCGACGTCGGGCCGCTCGGTGTTCACCGGCGCGACCGTCGCGACCGCGACCTCGATCGATCTGGATCCGGCCGCGATCGGTCCGGGCACGACGGACTACGCGTACGCCGCGGCGACGGCCGTTCTCGATCAATACGGGGTACGGCTCGATGCGTTGAACATCGCCACCGGCGCGATCACGCCCGGCGATACGATCCACGACGATGAAGCGTCTCCGGGCGGCATGCTCGCGTACGTCTGGCACATCCCCGGCGATCGCTTCACGATCGCCCCCGAGCTGCGCAGCGTCGCCGCCGAGACGTTCATCGCGAACCGCGACGCGCTCGCGTACCACACGCTCGGTGGTGGCCAGCGCACGTACCGCCTCGGCCTCGGTGTGAGCGTGCGGATCATCGACCAGGTCTACTTCGGGCTCTCGCTGAACAGCGACGCGACGCACCTCCACCTCCACTACGCCCGCGACTCCGCGCTCGAGAACGGCCACGGGCCGAACGGCATCGACAGCGACTGCGGCGGTACGCCTTGCGGTGTCCAGAACCCACTCGCGCAAGAGCACTACGACGTCAACGTCGCGACGTCGCTGCTGTCGACGCGCAACCTCGTCCTCAACCTCGGCCTGATGATCGAGCTCGCGAGCGACGTGTGGCTCGGCATCTCCTATCACGCGCCGCCCGGACTCGAGATCCAGACCGAGCTCACCGGCACGATGGACGTGCTGCAAGCGCCCCGCGATGGCGGCGGGCTCTTGCACGGCGCGTCGTCGGTGTTCATCTCGCAGCCGGCGAGCGCGGATGCCGAGCTGCGCGCGCGGTTGCCTGCGAAGCTCGATCTGCACATCGGTGCGCGCTGGGAGGATCTCTCGCGCCTCCAGGCGTACGACGTCCGCGGCTTCGGCTCGACGTTCTTCGCCGCGCACATCCCGGAGTGGCAGCTGCGCGTCCGCGGCTTCCACGATCCACTGTCACTGTGGGCGGGCGTCGAACAAGTCGAGCTCGATCAGAACGAGGACTGGCTACGCTTCGGCGCGCGGATCGGGATCGAGACCTCGTCGCTGCGCGACCAGGAGACGTCGCCGCTGACGATCTCACCGTTCTCGTACACCGCCGACGTCGGCGCGCAGATGCGGTTGAAGCACCTGCTGCCGAAGGCGGTGTTCCAGCTCGCGTATGGCCTCCAGTACTTCCCGAACGTGACGGTCGCGAACAGCTCGTTCGACCCGCGCACGCGGATCGATTGTATCGACTCGAACTACGACTACTCGACCGCGGCGTGCACGTCGGTGCGCAGCGGCTACGGCATCCCGACCGCCGACGGGCAATACTCGCGCGTCGAGCACGCGATCCGGTTCTCGCTGACTTATGAGATCGGGCCCTGACATCGTCGTCTACGGCGCGACCGGGCTGACCGGCCGCCGCGCGTGTGCCGAGCTCGAGGCCGCCGGCACCGCGTTCGCGATCGCGGGTCGCAACGCCGACAAGCTCGCCGCGCTCGGCGCGGAGTTTCCGGCGGCAGCGGTGCGGGTCGCCACGATCGACGATCCGGCGGCGCTCGCGCGCACGTTCGGCGACGCGACCGTCGTGTTGAACTGCGCGGGCCCGGCGGGCGCGACGAACGAGCCGGTGCTCGCAGCGGCGATCGCTGCCGGTGCCCACTACGTCGACCTCGGCGGCGATCAGGCGTTCTTGCACGGCGCGTACGAGCTCTACGAATCGGCAGCGCGGCGCGCGGGTCGCGTCGCGATCGTCGGGGCCGGCGTCGATTGCGTGCTCGGCGATTGGGCCGCCGCGTGGGCTGCCGCGTACGTGTGCGGAGCCGCAGGCGTCGATGGCGACGCGGAAGTCGACGTCGTCCGCACGGGTCCGCTCGAGCGGCTCGCCGAGGATCGCCCGCTCGATGACATCGCGGTGAGCTACGTGTTCGACAACCTCGTGCTGTCGCCCGCGGGCCAGCGCGCGGCATTCGCCGGCTTGCACGCGCGCGGCCTGGTCTGGCACCGCGATCGCTGGGACAGCGTGGCACCGGCAGCGGAGAAGCGGCGGATCAATGCCGGGCTCGCACTCGGCGGCGAACGCGATGTCGTGTCGTTTCCCGGCGGCGACACGATCACGATCCCGCGCCACATCGCGGCGCAGCACGTCCAGACGTTCGCGTCGACGTCGCGCAGGAGCTCGACGATGGCGGCGCTGCGCTTGCTCGCGCGCGCGGTGCCGTTCGTGCCGAAGCGCGCGACCGACCTGCTCGCTGCATACGAGCCGCGCGAGGACGAATACGCACGTACGACGTTCGCGGTGATCGCGCAAGCGCGGCGCGGATTCTCGGCGGCGCAGGTCGGTGTGCGCGGTCACGACCTCTATCGCAGCGCTGCGATCATCGCGGCGTGGATCGCACGACAGCTCGTCGCGCGTAGCACGGGTCCGGTCGGCATGCGTGCACCGAGTGAGCTGTTTCGACCCGAGCCTGCGCTTCGCGAGGTTGCCGAGGCGGCGGGGCTCGTCGTCGAGCCGAGCTTCGCGTAGTATCGACAGAGATGACGTTGTCCTGGCAGTTGGAAGCCGAAGCCCCGATCGGGCGCGGAGTCACCGCCAAACGTTACCGCCTCGGCAACGGCCTCGGCTTGATCGCCGCGATCGACAAGCGCGCACCGATCGTCGCGCTCCAGACCTGGTTTCGCGTCGGCTCGCGCCACGAGCGGCCGGGCGCGACCGGCATGGCGCACTTGTTCGAGCACCTGATGTTCGGCCAGACCGAGAGCCTGCCGCCCGGCGAGTTCGATCGGCTCGTCGAGCGCACCGGCGGTGAATCGAACGCAGCGACGTGGGTAGATTGGACCTACTACAAGCTGTCGTTGCCGGCGCGCGACCTCGCGCTCGGCGTGCGGCTCGAAGCCGAGCGCATGCAGCACCTCGTGCTCGAGCCGACACCGGTCGAGGCCGAGCGCGACGTCGTCACGAACGAGCGCCGCGAGCGCGTCGAGGACGATGTCGACGGTTGGCTCGACGAGCAACTGATGGCGCACGCGTTCACCGTGCATCCGTATCGGTGGCCGACGATCGGCTGGATGGAAGACATCCGCGCGCTCGCGCTGCCCGAGATCCGCGCGTTCTATCGCACGTGGTACGCGCCGAACAACGCGACGATCGTGTGCGTCGGCGACTTCGACGACGAGCATCTCCGCGACCTGATCGCGCAGCACTACAGCCACATCCCAGCCGCGCAGCTGCCGGCGCCCGCGGAGCAGACCGAGCCGGTGCAGCTGAAGGAGCGCGTGATCCGCGCGCCGAAGCCGATCGCGACCGATCGCTTGCTCGTCGGCTACAAGGCACCGGGGCAGGATCATCCCGACTGGGCAGCGCTCGAGATCGTGTCGACGCTGCTCGCCGGCTGTCCGTCGGCCCGGCTGTATCGCAAGCTCGTGATCGATCAAGAAGCGGCGTCGTCGGTCGACGCGCAGCTGACACCGTTCCGCGATCCGTCGCTGCTGCGGCTCGCGGTCACGACCGCACGCGGCCACAGCGCCGACGAGGTCATCGCGTCGCTCGACCGCGAGATCGCGGCGCTGATCGAGACGCCGCCGCCCGCCGCCGAGGTCGAGAAGGCCAAGGCGCTCGCCGAGACCGATTTCTGGAGCGCGCTCGCCGATGTGGACGGCAAGGCCGAAGCGCTCGGCCATTACGAGACCGCGCTCGGCGATTTTCGCCGGCTGTCCGCGATCGCGGAGCGGCTCACCGCGGTGACCGCGGCAGATGTCGCGCGCGCGGTCCGCACGTATCTTGTCCCGGCGCATCGCACGATCGTGATCGCGGAGCCCGAGGATCCTGAAGGTGACGAGGGCGACGACGGCGAGGACGCCAGCGCGTGAAGGCGATCGTCGAGCCTTCACCCGACACGCCGCTGGTGTGGTTCGACGTCGCGATCCGCGGCGGTGCCTCCGCCGATCCGATCGGCGTCGAGGGCCTGCATCGTCACGCTGGCCTGCTCGCGCGCCGCGGTGCGGGTCGTCGCCAGCGCGCGGAGCTCGACGACACGCTCGATTCTCTCGGCGCGGCACTCGATGTCTCGCTGTCGCGCGATTCGCTCGCGCTGTCGGGGCTCTCGCTGACGCGCCACATGGACGCGGTGATCGATCTCGCCGCCGATATCCTGGCCGAACCGCGATTCGACGACGACGAGCATGCACGGTTGTTGCGCGAGACGCCGCAGGTCCTCGACGAGATCCGCGACGACGACAGCGCACTCGCGACGCGCTGGTTCGATTGGCTGTGCAGCCCCGGCCACCCTTATGGCCGCACGTCGCTGGGCACCGAAGCGTCGCTCGCGAGGATCGGCGAGCTCGGCCGCGATGCCGCGCGCGAGCTGTGGCGGCGCGAGGTCGTCGCCGACAACCTGGTGATCGGTCTCGCCGGCGATGTCGACGAAGCGACCGCGGAGCGGCTCGTCACTCGCCTCGTCGAGCGCCTGCCGAAAGGCGCGCGCGTCGCAGATCCACCCGAGCCGCGCACACCGCAGCCCGGCCGCCGCACGATCCTCGTCGATAAACCGGATCGCACGCAGGCGCAGCTGCGGATCGGCCACCTCGCGTCGCGCTACGGCCACCCCGATACCGCCGCGCTCGCGATCGCGGAGGCCGTGTTCGGCGGGATGTTCAGCTCGCGCCTCATGCAGGAGATCCGGGTCAAGCGCGGCTGGAGCTATGGCGCCGGCTGCGCGCTGCGCCGCTCTCGCCTGCCGCACTGGTTCGAGATCTGGACCGCGGCCGGTATCGATGTCGCCGGCGCCGCAGTCGCGCTCGAGCTCGAGCTCTACGCCGACTACGCCGCGAACGGCCCGACCGACGACGAAGTCGACTTCGCGCGCAGCTACCTCGTCGGTGCGATGCCGTTCCACGTCGCGACCGCACGCCAGCGCATGCAGCTCGCGGTGCGCGACAGCCTGTTCGATCTACCCGCGGGCTACACCGCGCGTCTGCCCGAGCTGCTCGGTCAGCTCGCCGCCACCGACGTCCGCGCCGCGTGCAGCCGCCACTTCCATCCCGCGAACGCGGTCACCGTCGCGGTGACCACCGCCGAGACCGCACGTGCATCGCTCGAGGCCGCGAACGCGGGCCCGATCACGGTCGTCCGTCACGACGAGTACTGAGCCGCGACGCCGGAGCAAATCCACGACCGGCTACGGCGTGCAGGTATAGAGGCTATTGTGGCCGCCGAAGCCGTCGTCCACCACGTTCGGATCGTCTGGGTCGGCGATGTACATCGTGCCGTCGACGATGAACTTGTACTGATAGGTGCCCGGCGTGAACACGTGGGTCCCGGTCCACGCGCCATCACTGCCCTTGGTCAGCGGAATCGCGCCATGGTCGGGATCCGCGGCCCACGCGACGAAGTCGCCGGTCAACCAGCACGTGGCCGCGGCGCCGTGGCCGTCGAGCCGGAACATGTCGGTGCAGGTTCCGGCGGCGGGGCTATCGGGCAGCGCATCGATCGTCTTGCCCGCATCGCCGCCGCCGTCGGTCGTGGTCGCCGCGTCCGCCGAGCCGCCGCCCTTGTGATAGCCGGGCGGTTCGCACGCCCCTGCGGTGGCGACGAGCACGATGCAAAAGGCGACGAGGCGCATGCGAGCGGGAACGCAGTTCAAGCCACGTGCCACGGGTCCGTCAAGCAGGATCCGAGGTGGTAAGCGTAGATAGTTCGCACGGCGTTTTGAAAGGCAGCGCCGGGACGTTTTGTTTCGCAACCAAGGGGCGAGGTGACCGCGTATGAAATTCACGACTTCGGCGGGCATACATCTTGGAACCGCGCGACCCGATGCTTCGTCGGTTGATCCCAGCGCTCGTCGTGGTCGGGGCGGTTGCGCAGCCTGCGCATGCGGTCGATCCCGTGGCGTCGTTCCGCTACCTGGTCACCGGCAACGGCTTCGGCTTTCAGGTCTACGACCAGAGCGCGAACGCGATCAAGCAGTACCTCGAGCGGCCGTATCGCTACCTTCGCGCGAACCCGTCGAACCCCGACGGCGAAGGCATCGTCCGCCGCAACCTCGCGTTCGACACGTACTTCGGGATCAAGGCGGGCAGCACGGCGCAGTGGCTCGGCAGCGTGACGCCGACGCTGATCGAGTACGAGAACCAGACCAACATCATCCACACGACCTCGACCGTCGGTGGCGTCAGCGCGGATAGCTACCTCGTCGCGCCGTTCGGCTACGCCGGCAACGCGCTCGTGATGCTTCTGAAGGTCACGAACACGACCGGCAGTGCGGTGCCGGTGACCGCGTTCGCGATCCACAACTTCAAGCTCGGCTCGGCGGCGAACCCCGACGTCCCCGACGCGAACGGCGA
>JBDUAS010000289.1:0-8527 GCA_040004535.1 Deltaproteobacteria bacterium | reverse complement strand
CGGCGTCTCGAGCAGCTCTTGCTTGTCCTTCAGCTTGAGCGCGACGTGCGCGACGATCGTGTCGCTCAACCTACCGGGCTCGTCGATCGTGCGGACCGATACGAGCATCTCGGGCGGGATCCGCGTGTTGAGCTTCACGTAGTCTTCGAAGACGTCCTGAACGCTCGCCATCAACGCACGAACGAGCGCCTGATCTTCATCGGGCTCCTCGACATCATCCACTTCGCACACGAAGAATGGATCGATCTGGGTGAAGCCGCGGATGTTCGCGCGCGCGCGTCCTTCGACGAGGACCTTCACCGGTCCTTTCGGAAACCGCAGGAGCTGGATGATGTGACCGACGGTGCCGATCGAAAAAATATCGTCGGCGCTCGGATCATCGGTCTTCGCGCGGCGCTGCGCGGCCAACAACAATTGCTTGTCGCCGGCCATCGCGTCCTCGAGCGCCTGCATCGACTTCGGTCGACCGACAAACAGAGGCACGACCATGTGCGGGAACACGATGATGTCGCGCAGGGGCAAGAGCGGTAACCGGTAGCCCCCGTTGTCGTCGGATTTCATAGTCACGATACTTTAGGACCCACGGGTACTTGAGCAAGTAATCGGCGCAGAACGCGGTAAAATCACCACACTAGCCATGGCGAGGGTGCCACGTTTTGCGGCAGGGGGCCCTTCCGGTGGCCTCAAACGATCACCTCACGATGCCATTCCGCACGCAACCACGCTTACGATCGATCGTCGTGGCATCTCTGCTGCTCCTCGTGTGCGCGCGTAATGGGTAGAGCTGCGATGACTGACATGACCCCACTTGTCGAGGCGTATCTGCTGATCGAGCAGCCTCGGCAACGACTCGGACACTGGACCCAGGCCCTCGCGGCACTCGATTCGCCGGCAGCGCCACCGCTCGCGTCCGTGGTCGCGCTCTACGATCCGACGACGGATCAGGCGCTACTGAACCTTCGCTACGACGAGCTCGCGCTCGGTCCGCAGAAGCTCGAGTTCGTGATCGAGGTCGCGCTGCTCGCCGAGGTCGGCATGATCCAACCCGCCGAGCTCTCCGAAGGCGAGCGCCGCCGGTTTCTCACCGAGCGCCTCACGCGCTGCACGGTGCAGATCCAGAATCAGCGCAGCGCGATCAGCGCGTTGAGCGAGCTCGTGCGCCGGCTGCGGGATCAACGCAACGGCTCGCGGCCGCCGCCGTTCCTTCACCGCGGTGACACCAACGACCCGGTGCCGCTGGTCAGCGCGAAAGGCACGCGCGATGACATCCCTCAGATCGAGCGCCGGCCAGCGACGAACCCCGACGGTACGAGCGATGTCGCTCGGATCATTCCGGCCCGCGTGAAGACGAATCCGCAGATCGTCACGGTCGAAGTCCACGAGGACAAGTTTCCGCGGCCGACGAGCCCGCATCGTCACGTCGTGTCGCGCAGCTCGCGCGCGGCGACGGTCGTCGCGACGGATCTGCCCGAGGACTACGTCAACGAGTTCGAAGACCCGCCGGCGACCGCGCCTGCGCCGTACGTGCAGCTCGCCCGCGCGCAGTCGCCGAAGCTGGACTCGTCACCGATCGCGATGGCGTCGTCGCCTTCGTTGCCACAGCTCGGCAGTGAAGGCAGCACGATCTACGCGCGCTATCTGCGCAGCGGCAAGTGGGTGCCGATCAGGATCGGCGCGCTGTCGCTCAAGGGCGCCGCGTTGATGACCGGTGCGCTGCCGCGCCTTCACGATCACGTCGACGTCGCGCTGTCGTACGCCGGCCATCGCGCGCTCGTCCGCGGCGCGGTCGGTAAGGTCTCGACGATGACCGAGGCCGCCTCGACCGGTGCGTCGACGTTCTCGGTCGCGTTCGAGCTCGATCAGGCATCGCGCCGCCAGCTCACCGCGCTGCTCACCGCCGCACGCGCTGCGAACGTCACGATCAAGCCGCCGCCGGCGCGCTCCACCCGGCGATTCGTCGTCGAGTGGCCCGTGTGCCTCGGCACGATGCGTGGCGCGATGAAGGCCGACGCGCTCGACATCTCGACGACCGGGATGTTCGTGCGCCCCGTGGTCGCGCTCACGCTCGACACGGTGTTGAACTTCTCGGTCGTGCTCGACGACGGCCACGGTCCGGTCGCCGGACGAGCGAAGGTCGTGCGCCACCTGAACGACGTCGAGGCCGCGGCGTGTGGCCTCTCGGCGGGCTTCGGGCTCTCCATCGTCGAGATGGGCACGGGCGACGAGCAGCGCTGGAGTCAGTTCATCACTCGGATCGAACGCCGCGCCGAGAAGCGCGTGCTTGTAGGCGCGACCCCACAGCGTCTCGACGAGCTCCAGACAGTGCTGTCGGGTGCAGGCTACGCCGTGATGGGGGGAACCGACCCGGGCACGCTGGTGCACCTCGCGTCGGGAGACACGCGTCCCGTCGACGCAGCACTCATCGACGAGAGCTGGTTGGACAATGGCGCTTCGACGTCGTGGGTCGAGTCGTTATTCTCCGCGCGCAACGTACCATGTGTGACGGTACGTGGAGATACGCGCCGCGCTCGCGCGCAGCTCGACGAGCTGCTCGCAGTAGCTGGGCCAAAAAACCACAACCACATGCGATCGTGAACGCGCGTTGGCGTCCGTCGTGGGGCATGTGCGGCCCTGCCACAACACTGTCGCCAGGTTCGACCTTCTAACTAGCCGTACCCTCGCTAGGTTAGTGATTTGTAGCTTGGCCTCAGACTTGCGATGATTGGCGGGCCATGAAGCCTATCAAATCGCTGCTCGTGCTCGCGATCATCCTCGCGCCGGCCATCGCGTCGGCGCAGTACTACGGCGGCGGTCCCGGTTACTACAACGGCCCCAGCAACCGCATCGCCGGCGGCTTTCACAACCGCACCGGACGGCTCGCCTACGGCTTCAGCATCGGCCTCGGCGGAATGCACGACGATGGTAGCGGCATCACGAACTGCGACAACTGCGCGAACGCGCCGGCGCTCGAGCTCGATTTCCACATCGGTGGCATGGTCGGTCCGCGCTTCGCGCTGCTGTTCGAAGGTCAGCTCAACGCGCGCACGGTTCACTCGAACGTCTACGACGGCGACACGACGCTGTCGCAATCGGCGGCGATGATCGCGGGCCAGTTCTGGGTCACGCCGCAGCTGTGGGTGAAGGGCGGCCTCGGCCTCACCGGCCTGCAAGCCGATAACACCTACGTGACCTACGACTACGGCACCGGCGTCGCGGTGATGGGCGCGGTCGGCTTCGAGCTGATGTCGGCGCGGTACTTCGCGATCGACCTCCAGGGTCGGATCATCGAGGGCACGTACAACTCGGGTAACGATCACGTGACCGCGGCGAACATCGGCCTCGGCTTTAACTGGTACTGAGCTTTCGAGTCCTGCGACCAAAACGCCCTCTTAACGGGGCGTTTTGTATTTTCGGGTAGTCTGAGGGCGTGCGCGTCGTCCTCGTCGAAGACAACCCCCAGCTCGCGAACTCGGTTGCCGAGGGCCTCGGTGAAGATGGCTATGCCGTCGACGTCGTCGCCGATGCGGCCAAGGCGATCGAGCGCGGCCTGCGTCGCGATCTCGACCTCATGATCCTCGACCTCGGCCTGCCGGACCGCGACGGCGTCGAGGTGCTGAAAGAGCTACGCGGCGCGCACATCCACGTGCCGATCCTCGTGCTCACCGCACGCGATGCCGTCGAGTCGCGCGTCGCCGCGCTCGAGGCCGGCGCCGACGACTACCTGGTGAAGCCGTTCGCGTTTGCCGAGCTGGTCGCGCGGATCGCCGCGCTCGTGCGTCGTGCCGGCGGCCCCCGGTGGGCTCCGGCGAACGAGCTGCCGATCGTGATGCGCGATGATCTGGTGGTCGAAGCGGGCGGCAAGACGGCGTCGTTGTCACCGCGCGAGTACGCGCTGCTCGGCTGTTTGTTGCGGCGTCCCGGCGAGGTCGTGACGCGCGTCGAAATTCTGCGTGAAGCGTTTGGCTATGACTTCGATCCCGGTACGAACGTGATCGACGTCCACCTCACCCACCTCCGCAAGAAGCTCACCGGCTTCCCGGTCCAGATCGAAACGGTGCGCGGCGCCGGCATTCGCTTGACCGTGGCGGATGAACCATGAACGCCACCCCCGCGACGCTCGGCGCCGGCCTCGGCCGATCGCTGGCGCTCGCGACCGTGCTCGGAATGATCACGTTCGGCGTCGCGATGGCGCTGATGATCTACTTCACCGAGGTCGGCGAGACCTGCGATGCCGCCGGCGAGATCGAGGATCCGCCGTCCGAGATCGTGCTCCAGACCTCGCTCGCCTTCGCGTTCGCGCTGCCGTTCGGCGTCACGTTCTCGATCCTGATCGGCCGCAAGCTCACACACTCGACGACCGAGCGGCTCGACGGCGTGATCGACAGCGCCTCGTCGATGACCGGCGAACGCCTCGACGATCGCCTGCCGGTCAGCAAGCAGAACGACGCGCTCGATCGGCTGTCGACCGCGCTCAATGGTGTGCTCACCCGGATCGAGCTCGGTGTCGAGGCCCAGGCCCAGTTCGCGGCAGATGCATCGCACGAGCTCCGCACGCCGCTCACCGTGATCACGACGAACCTCGAGGTCGCGCGGAGAAAGCCGCGCGAGCCAGGCCACTGGGAGCATGTCGCCGACGACGCGCTCTCCGAGGTCAAGCGAATGGGCAAGATCGTCGACAAGCTGCTCGAGCTATCGCGTGCCGGCGCCGCCGGCCTGCAACACGCACCGACCGAGCTGCGCAAGCTCGCGACCGCCGCGGTCGGCCGCGCGTCCCAGCTCGCGAAAGATCGCGGCGTCCAGCTCGAGCTCACCGGCGGTCTGCCCGTGACCGCCGAGGTCGACTTCGAAGCGATCGGGATCGTGTTCGACAACCTGCTCGCGAACGCGATCGATCATTCGCCGAAGGGAGAGGCCGTCACGATCACGGTCGCGCTCGAGAACGCGAAGCCACACATCGTGATCGACGACCGAGGCCCGGGCGTGCCGGCCCAGCTGCGTGACCGGATCTTCGAACCGTTCGCGCGCGCCGCGACCGGCATCGATCGCACGACCGGTCACGGCCTCGGCCTCGGCCTCGCGATCTGCCGCCGCATCGTCAGCGGTCACCGCGGTGCGATCAGCTGCATCGAGCGCCCCGGCGGTGGCTCGCGGTTCATCGTCGAGCTCCCGCCTTATTGATGGCCTAGCTCGCGGGGCAGACGTCGAAGGGGAGGCCAGTGCCCGGATCGGTCGGCACTGCGATCTCCGGCGTCGTCGCGTCGATCGACAGCAAGAACCCGATCAGATCCTCGAGCTTGCCGGCTCCCGCGAGCGTCACGCTGAAGTTCGCGTTGCCGGCGTTGGTGTGGAAGCCCCACTGGTCGTTCGTGAACAGCTCGTTCAGTGATGGCGATTGGCCGTGATGCAAGTACGGCGCACCCACTGCGAGGCCGTACAGCGACGGCACGTTGAAGCCAGCGCGGCCTTCCGCGCGGACCGCGGCACCGTTGGCGAGGCGCAGCTCCAGTGCATCCGTATCGCCGTTGTTCGTGACGACGAGCGCGCGCGGCCGATCCACCGCGAACGACGACGTCACCGTCATCGTCGCCGTATCGATCACCGAGACGCGGCTCTCCGCGAATTCGGCGACGAACAACACCTTGCCGGTCGGCGACAGCGCCAACCCGATCGGCTCGCTGCCGACCTGCGCGGTCGCGTCGACGGCCGGCGTGCCGCCATCGATGTTCGCGACCCGGACCACCGTGCCGTCGCCGCGGTTCGCCACGTACGCGGTCTTCGAATCCGGCGCGATCACGACGCCGGCTGGCGTCGAACCGGTCGCGACCTTCGCGGTACGCGAATTATCGCTCGTCTGGAACACCGACAGTGTTCCGTCCTCCGGGTTGACCATCGCGACATGCGCGCCATCGTCGGCGAGCGCGATCGTGCTCGACCGGGACGGTCGCTGTAACACCTGCACCGTCCCCGGCGGCGCGTCGTCCTGGTTGTGACCCCCGTCATCACCGCAGGCACCTGCAAGTAAGACCAACGCGTAACTAAGTGAGCGCTTTAAACCCATCCGTGACCTCCTCTCGGGCGAGAGGGAGCACTGCGAACGATGTCGCAGTGATAAAAGATCACGATGCGGATGCGACTTGTCGTGCTTGCCTTCCTCGCGGTCGCCGCCGGCTGCGGCGGTGACACCACCGACGAGCTCACGATCACGATCGACACCGGCACGCTTCACGGTGGCGCGCTCGACGGCATCCGCCATTTCTACGGCATCCCGTACGCGGCCCCGCCGATCGGCGCGAATCGGTTTCGCGCGCCGCAACCAGCGATGCCTTGGAGCACCACGCTCGAAGCGAACCTGACCGGCTCGCAGTGCCCGCAATCGATCAGTCTCGCGGGTTCGAGCAACGACGAGGATTGCCTCTACCTCGACGTGTGGGCGCCCGCCGGCGCGCACGATCTACCGGTGATGGTGTGGCTGCACGGCGGCGCGTTCATCATCGGCTCCGGTGGCGACAAGTATTACGACGGCGCGCAGCTCGCGAAGTCTGGCGTGATCGTCGTGTCGCTCAACTATCGACTCGGCTTGTTCGGCTTCCTCGCGCACCCGCAGCTCCGCACCGACGATCCGGACTTTCCGACCGCCGGTAACTACGGCCTCGAAGATCAACGCTTCGCGCTCGAGTGGGTGAAGCGCAACATCGCCGCGTTCGGCGGTGACCCGAAGCACGTCACGCTGTTCGGTGAGTCCGCCGGCGGCATGTCGACGTGCTTCCTCTATCTGTCCAGCCGCGCGACCGACCTCTTTCAAGCTGCGATCGCGGAGAGCGGCCTGTGCAGCTCGCCGTTGTTGGAGATCCCGCGCGACGTCGCCGAAGCGCAAGCGCAGATGCTCGCGACCAAGCTCGGATGCGCCGCGAACGACGCGACGACCGTCGACTGTCTCCGCGCGAAGTCACCTGATGACCTGCTCGCCGCGACTCCGTTGCCCGCGATGACCGATCCGCCGGGCGGCCCGATCTATCAGCCCGAGATTCTCCCCGGCTCGCTCCCGACCGTCGATGGTTATGTCGTCGAGCAACCGATGGCTGCTGCGCTCGCGGCCGCGCAGTATCCGGTGCGCCCGCTGATCCTCGGCAACGTTCAGGACGAGGGCACGCTGTTCCACTCGCCACTATTCGCGCAGCCCGTCGCCGACGAGGCCGGCTATCGCGCCGCGCTCGCGATGCGATACTCGCCGGCCGCGGTCGACGCGATCGTCGCGCACTATCCGGTCGCGAGCTTTCCATCGGCGAACCGCGCTCTCGGCCAGATCACCGGCGACGCATTCTTCCTGTGCCCGTCGCGCCGGTTCGCGAAGGCCGTCATGGATCGCGGCGCGGTCGTCTATCGCTACAACTTTCAGCAGGAGCTGTCGTCGCCGTTCGCGCCCGGCCTCGGCGTGTTCCACAGCTCGGAGATTCCATTCGTGTTCGGCAACGACACGTACCCACTCGGCCGGATCGGCGACGCGACTGCACTCTCGACCGCGATGCAGGCGTACTGGACCGGGTTCGCGAAGATCTACGACCCCAACTATGCGGGCGGCGTGGCCTGGCCCAAATACGACGGCACCGAGCCTCAGCTCGTGATGTCGGGCGCCGCGATCACGACCGGCAAAGCTCTCGACGACGATACGTGCACGCTGTGGGACAGCCTGCAGTAACGAGCTAGCCCTCGGCGACCTTCGGGCTCTTGTCGTCTTTGCCGCCGTCTTTCGTGTACGTGATCAACGGCGTGCCGTGCTTCTCGATCACGTCCTCGTTGATGATCACTTCATTCACCGAGCCGCCGGGCGTGTCGTACATGATGTCGAGCAGCGCGCTCTCGAGGATCGCGCGTAGGCCACGGGCGCCGCTCTTCTGGAGCGACGCCATGTTCGCGACCTTCGACAGCGCGCCCTTGCCGAACTTGAGCTTCACGCCGTCCATCTCGAACAGCTTCTGATACTGCTTGACCAGCGCGTTCTTCGGCTGCGTCAGGATCTGGACGAGCGCTTCTTCGCTGAGCTCGTGGAGCGGCGCGATCACCGGCAAGCGGCCGATGAACTCGGGAATCATCCCGTACTTCAGCAGATCCTCGGGCTCGATCTCCTGGAGCAGCTCCCACTGGTCGTGCTTGATCTTCGTGTTCATCCCGGCGCCGAAGCCGATCAGCTTCTGGCCGATCCGGTTCTCGATGATGTCGTCGATGCCCGTGAATGCACCGCCGCAGATGAACAGGATGTTCGTCGTGTCGACCTGCAGGAACTCCTGCTGGGGATGCTTGCGGCCGCCCTTCGGGGGAACGCTCGCGGTCGTGCCCTCGATGATCTTGAGCAGCGCCTGCTGGACGCCTTCACCGGAGACATCGCGCGTGATCGACGGGTTGTCGCTCTTGCGCGCGATCTTGTCGATCTCGTCGATGTAGACGATGCCGCGCTGCGCCCGCTCGATATCGTGGTCGGCGTTCTGGAGCAGCGAGACGATGATGTTCTCGACATCCTCGCCGACGTAGC
>JBDUAS010000288.1:0-8574 GCA_040004535.1 Deltaproteobacteria bacterium | reverse complement strand
CGCCACAGGAACTCGCGCGCGACGACATCGACGGCCTGCTTGCCCTTGTTCTCGAGCTTGACCTCGATCTTCTCCTTGATCACGTGCGCGTGCTCGTCGTAGTTGCAGCTCACCGCGTGGCGCTCGCCCGTGACGTCGGCATCCGGCGACAGCCGGATCCTCGCGACGCCCGCGACCGAGCGCAGTGGATCCTCGGTCACGACCTCGAGCCGCTGGCCCGTGCGCTTGAACAGGCGCACGCGGCCGGCGGGCAGCGCGTCCTTCGTCGGCACGTCGACCTCGAGCGCGACCTCGGAGTGCGCGGTGCCGACGCTCGTCGCGAGCTGGTTGCAGTCGACCGCCTGGAACTGCTGGAAGCCCGCCGATTGATCTGGCATCGCCTCGAACACGACGACCGTGCGCGCCTTCGCAGCGGTGCGCGGCGGGAACAGCTCGACCTGGACCGACTCGCCGCTGCCGAGCTTGACCGCACCGGGCACGGTGAACCGCGTCGGCGCCGCGATCGGCCTACCCGCTGCCGCCGCCGCCGCGTTCGGATCGACCAGCGTCAGCTCCGCGTTCTCGAATGTCGCGGTCGTCGCGTTCTTGACCGTCGCCCACGCCGAGAAGTCGAGCGCGTGCTTCGCGTCGTCGAGGACCGCGAGGTAGTCGGTCGTCCACGACAGGCCCTCCGCGCGATACGAGACCTCGACTTCGTGCTTGCCGGCCTTCTTCGCGGCGACCCGCCAGACCAGGCTCGGCCGATCCGCACCCGCGGCGACCGCGAGATGAACGTCCTGGACGAAGCCATCGCGCCGCATGACCTGGAGCCGGCGCTGATCGCCACTGCCGGCCTCGACCACGAGCGCTTGCGCGTCGACGGAGCGCAGCACGCCGGCGACATCGCCTTTGGGCGTCGTCACCGTGACCTGCTCGCCGACGTGGCGCTGGAGGATCTCGTCGGGAGTCGCGGCGCCCGGCACGAACCGCTGCTCGCTGACCGTGAACGCCTCGGCGAGGCTGCGGAGCTGGACCGACGCCGGATCGAGCGTCGCGGGTACGCCGGAGATCCGGACCTCGCCATTGTTGGCGACCTCGACGTCGCGGCGATCGACGATCATCGCGCCGGTCGGCGTCGTCGCCGCACCGTAGGCCTGGCCGCCGTAGAGCGAGGCTGGCGCGACCGGCGTCGCGGGCGTCCCCCAGATCGTGATCGACGTGCGCGCCCCCGGACCCGCGTGACCGACGCTCATCACGACCGTCGCTGCGGCCGTTCCGATCGCGATCACGAGCCATGGGACCACCCGCATCCCCCAAAGCATACGCTGGCGAGGAAACAGATGCCCGCGCGGTCCTTGTGTATGATCCGGACGTGGCGGTCGCGACCTATCCGGGCACGGTGTCGCCGTTGCGGGGACTGGACCCATTCGGCGAGGCCGAACGGGACGTCTGGCAAGGGCGCGAAGCGGAGCGTGACGAGCTCGCGCGCATGGTCACCGCGGATGGCTTCCGCGCGGGACTGTTGTTCGGCGAGCCCGGCGTGGGCAAGACCTCGCTCGTCCGAGCGGGCCTCATCCCGCACCTTCGCGACCACGGCATCGTCGCACTCGTCTGCGAGGACCTCGGCGCTCCGGCGCAGAGTTTCGCGGCGGGGTTGTCGGCGTTCGGGATCCAACCGAACGCGGGCGAGCTGCCGGTCGCGTTCATCACGCGCGCCGTGTCGAACTCGGTCGCCGGCCAGCAGTTCGTGTTCGTCGTCGACGACGTCGACCTCGCGAGCGGTGACGAGCGCTCGGTCGGCGAGCTCGCCGAGATGTTCGCGAAGGTGGTCAGCCGCTCGGCCGGTCGCGCGCGGTTCTTGTTCGTATCCGCGAGCGAGCGCCAGCACTTGCTCGGCAACCTCGAGCGCCGCACCGGCTCGTTGTTTCCGCCATCGAACCGCTACGAGCTGCCGCGGATGACCGTGCCCGCGGCGTCCGCGCTGCTCGATCGCGTGTTGTCGCTCTCGGGCGTCGCCGCGGATCCCGCGCTTGCCGAAGCGGTCGCGAGCGGCCTCGCGAACCCGCAGGGTGTGCTGTGCGCGGATCTCCAGATCTGCGCGATGGCGATGCGCGACCTCCGGATCACGTCGGTCGCGGCGCTCCAGAAGATCGGCGGGCCGACCGAGCTCGAAAATCTTTGGCTCCACGACGCGTGCACCGCGACCGGCAACGAGCGCTCGGCGCTGCGCCTCGTCGCGGAGCTCGCCGCCGGTGGCGCCGGTCCCAAGCCGGGCGAAGCGGCCGCGCGGCGGATCAACATCGATCCGGGGTTCGCGCAGCACGCCTACAACGTGCTCGAGCAGCGCGGCGCGATCGTGCGCGGCGATCCGGAAGGCACGACGTGGATGTTGCGCCACGAGGTGCTCGCGACCCGCGTGCGCGAGCACACCGCGGCTGCACGAGCTGCTGCACGGCGCGCATTCGATCTGCTCGGCTCGAAGGCGAACCAGCAAGGCAAGCTCACGTTGCGCGAGCTCTACGAGCTGCGCCGCGAAGGCATCGCGCCGATGACGCCCGGCGAGGTCTCGATCGTCGAGCGCTCGAAGCGCCACTACATGATGATCGCCGGCGGCATCCTCGCGGTGCCGATCATCATCTTGATCGCGATCTTCATCTCGCTGCGCGGTCACGTCTTCTTCGATCTCGCGCCGCGCGCGGGCGGCGATCACGTGCTCGTGCGCGGCGGCCGCGCCGGCCTGTCGGGCTTCGGCTGGTTACCCGGTTCGGGCTACGGCAAGGTGATCGCGGACACCGGCCTGTCGCGGTCGATGGTCGCGCCCGAGGTCTGGAACAAGATCTCGTCGCGCGACCTCGGTTCGAGCAAGGGCTCGTGGGACGACAACATCAAGGCGATGATGGCGCCGCAGCTCGCGGGCCTCGTCGAGTACGCGACGACCGGAAGCGATGCGGCGCTGATCGAGCTCCGCAAGGCGGCGAAGGATCCGGAAGATGTCGCCGAGCTGCTCGCGGCGCTGCGGCCGATCGCGCGCGGCACGCCCGCCGAGCTCCAGATCATCGAAGGTGCGATCGCGATGCCGTCGCCGGCGGTCCAGCGCGCGGCGGTCGCGGCCGCGGGCTCGGCAGCGCAACGTCATGACGTCTATCAAGACATGCTGCTCCAGGCCCTGACGTCGCAGGATCCCGAGCTCCGCCGGATCGCATTCTCGGCGGTGCGTAACCTCGGCGACCGCGGTCACGCGCTGTTCCAATCGGCGCTCGCCCGCAACCCGGATGCCGCGGCACGCCGCGAGCTGCTCGTCGAGGTTTCGCAAGCGGCGACCGACGACAAGCCGTCGGCAGCGAACGCGATCTCCGTGCTCGCCGATAACGATGCCTCTGCGCCGATGCGCGAGAGGGCGAAGCTTCAGATCAAGGCGGCGCTCGCGTCGGAGCCCGACTCCGCGGCGGCGGCGCTCGTGGGCCTGGTCGCATCGGATCGCGCTCCAGCGGAGTCGCGAATCTTCGCGATCGAATTGCTCCATGACATGGATCCGCAGCCGAAGGTCGCGAACCTCGTCGATGCGGCGCACGCGGCATTCAACTCGAAGTCGCCGGCGGTGCGCGCCGCGGCGCTGCCGCTGTACGCGAAGGTCGATCCGGAACGCGCGGGCGGTGACCTCGCGTCGATGCTCGAGGACAAGAAGCTCGAGAAGCCGCTGCGCGTCGCCGCTGCGCTCGGCTGGGGCGAGGTCCAGGCCGCGAATCACGGCGCCGCCGAGAAGGCGCTCGACGGCATGATCAAGGACGAGGATCCCGAGATCCGCGCCGCGGCCGCGACCGCCGCCGGCAAGCTCGGACGTACGTATCAAGACCGACTCGTGAAGATGGCGAAGGCCGAGAACTACAATGTCCGGATCGGCGCCGCCGAGGGGCTCGCGGTGTCGACGTACTCCGGCGGCAACGTCGGCATCGGCATCGATGGCATCGCACAGCTCTGGCGCGAGAAGGGCCGGCCGCGCCGAGACGCCGTGAAGATCTGGGCGCACCTCGCGCGCCGTAAGCCGTCGTCCACGGTGGTCGAGTACCTCGCGAGCGCGTCGCGCACGATCGAGGATCCAGCGCTCCATCCGATCGCGGTCGACGGCCTGTGCAACGCGTCGCTCGCCGGCAATGCCGATGCGCGGACGGCGCTGCGCGGTGCGGTGACCGATGCTTCCGTCGAAGTTCGTCGGATCGTGATGTCGTGCGTCGCGGATGGACCGGATCCGGCCAAGAACGGCGCGGCGATCGCGGCGAAGCTCGTGAAGGATCCCGATAACGAGATCCGTGCGGATGCCGCGCGCGTCCTCGCGCTGTCGGTCGGTAAGGGCAAGGCGCCGGCCGGGGTCGGCGAGGCGCTGGTGGGCCTGCTCGACGATCCGGACCGCGAGGTCCGCGTGATCTCGATCCGCGCGATCGGTGCGCTTGGTGCGGACGCGCCCAAGGCCGCGGCGGTCGCGATGGCGAAGTTGTTCGAGCGTGGAGATGAAGGCGAGAAGCTCGCGCTGTTGCGCACCGCGAAGCTCGTGGGTGCCGCGGATCTCGTCGCGCTCGCGGTCGCGGATAGCTCGCCGCTCGTGCGGGTCGCGGCGGTCGATGCGGCGCTCGGCTCGAACCTGCGCGCCGCAGCGACGCTGTCGTCTGCGCTCGCCGATGCCGATCCGCAGGTCCGCAAGGCCGCGCTCGAGCGGCTCGCGGCGCAGAAGGACAAGGTCGAGCCCGCGGTCATGGATCGCGCGCTGTCGCTCGCGGTCCGCGATCCGGATCCCGAGCTGTCGCAGCTCGCGCTGACGACGATCGCGCGGGTCGCACCGAAGGAAGCGGTCGTCGCGCGGTTGCATCGTTCGCTCGCGTCGCGGGTCGAGCGCGAGCGGGCGCAGGCGGCAGCCGCGGCGATCGGCCTGGTCGATCGCGATGCGACGCTCAGCGTGCAACTACTCGAGCCGCTGCTCGATGATCCGAGCCACGATGTCCGCGTCGCGATGCTGCCGGCGCTCGCCGCCGCGTACGCGAAGACGAACACGCCCGAAAAGGTCGGCGATATCCTGACCGATTCCGAGACCCATGCGATGCGCCGGCTCGTCGCGGCCGCCGCGTTCGTCACGCTCGCGAAGACCGACGCGGGGCTCGCCGCCTCGCAAAGCGTGCTGAAGAAGATCAGCGGCCCGCCGATGGCGGCGCTGACCGCGAAGCTGGTCGCCGGCTTGATCACGAACAAGGCCGACGGCATGGCGTTCCTGCAAGAGCTCGTGCCCTGAGAGCAGCGCTCGTCGTGCTCGCGGCCTGCGGCGGCCCCGCACCCGCACCCGCCCCGCTCCACAACGAGGCGCCTCGACCGGCGATCCAGCCCGGCGGGCTGGAGGTCACGTTCGAACGCACGGACTGCCTCGGCGCGTGCCCGACGTATCGCGTGAAGATCCACCATGACGGCCGGATCGACTGGCATGGCATCGCGAACGTTCGCGTCGTCGGCGAGGCACACGGCTTCGCCGATCAGCACGAGCTCGACCAGCTCTCGGTCGGGCTCGAGCTCGCGAAGTTCTACGACCGCGAGTCCGACGGCAAGCTCGGCAAGACCGACACGATCACGATCTGTACCGATCTGCCGAGCGTCAAGATCTCCGCGACCGCGCCGGGGCATCATAACGCGATCGATTACGACGGATGCCAGAAGGACGCCGACCTCGAACGGCTCGTCGAGCAGCTCGACGACGTCGCGGGCACCGCGGCGTGGCGATAGACTAAGCACGTGCGGCTTGCTCTCGTGTTCGTCGCGGCATGCTGGACCGGCGCGGTGCCGGAGCCCGCGCCGCCCGATCAACCCGAGCCCAAGCCGCGCCGCGATATCGATCTCGCGATCAAGCTGCGCCGCACCGAGTGCTTCGGGATGTGCCCGGTGTTCGATGTCAGCGTCGATCACGACGGTACCGTGCACTATGTCGGCCGCGCGAACGTCGCGGTCAAAGGCGAGCGAAGCCGGCGGATCACGCGCGCACAGATGCAGGAGCTCTCGCAGCTCGTCGAGCGCGAGCACTTCTTCGATCTCGATCGTTACGGCCACGTGCCGAGCGATAACAACTGCGCGACGATCGGCCACAACACGACGTGCTCGTTCCAGTCGTTCACGGTGTGCACGGATACGTCACACACGCTGCTCACGGTCAGCCATCCGCGGCGCGGTGGCGAGCATTCGATCGACGACGCGCACTGTAGCGACGACAGCGCGGCGTATCAGCTCGAGCAACGGATCGAGGATCTCGCCGCGCCGTGGATCGGCCGTTGAATCGTGCGCTGGCCGCGGGCGTCGTGCTCGTCGCCACCCAGTACGATCCCGAATTCGACTTCGGTGCCTACGGCTTCACGTGGCGCGCGCTGACGCTGCTGCTCGACGACGACATCGCCAAGATCGACCTCGGCCCCGACAAGAAGCCGTTCAGCGGCGTCGGCCTCCCGGCGATGCACGCGCCTCGCAATGGGGCGCTCGCCGGCCGCACGTACGTGATCGTGCTCTAGGGCAAGACTCGCGAGTGACTACTTCATGTCTGCGTTGAGCTTCTGCGTCAGATCCGCCGCCGGATCCGCCCACACCACCGACTGACGATCGACGATGATCGTCACGCCCTCGGCCTTTGCGAGCTTGTCGACGAGCGGCTGCGCCTGCTTCAGCAGATCTTGCATCAGCTTCTGGCGCTCGCCGGCGAGGTCCTTCTCGAGCTTCTGCAGCGTGCCCTGGAGCTCCATGAACTTCTTCTCGAGCTCGTCGCGCTTCGCCGCGTACGCATCCGGCTTCAGCACCGCCTTCTGCTTCTCGAGATCCGCAGCGGCGCGCTTCAGGTCGTCCTGTTGCTTGTCGAGCGTCGCCTGCTTCGTCTTGCGCGTCTTCTCGAACGAATCATTCGCGCGCTTGCCCGCCGGTGTCGTCGACAGCGTGTTGTCGAGATCGATCACGCCGATCTTCGGAGACGCCGGCACCGCCGTACGCCCGTTCCCCGTAAGGAGCGGGCTCAGCATCAAACCAAAACCAAGGGCAGCAATCGCGACATGAGGCTTCATGGACCTGGTGCATACCAGCACTCGCGGTCGAGTTCCATGTTCGTTTGGCCTCGCAAGCACCTGAAACCGCCTGGCAAACCCATTTCGCGGCTCGCGAGTCTTAATGGGTCGCGATGGATCGGGTGTGGTACGCCTTCGCGGCCCTGGCCGCTTGTAGCTCGCCTGAGCTGAAGATCACGTCGGCGCAGGCGCCGCCCCCGCGCGCGCTCGAGGTCACGACGATTCGGAGGAGCCGGCATCGTGCGCGAGCCCGCCGACGCTGCGATGGCGTAACGCGCCGGTCGCGACCGGCGGCTTCGTCGTGATCATCAGCTTGCGTAGCGGGTCGCCGGTCTTGCCGAGCTGGAGCGCGTAGTTCTTCGCCTCGCCGATCAGATCCGACGACGTCGCGTACTCGATGAGGCCGCCGAGCGGCGCGTGCGTATCACGATTTGAACACGGACCACCGCTTCACGGCGACCGGCGCGGGCAACGCCTTCGACGTGTACTCGAGCGTCTCGAGCTCGACCCCTTCGCTCGTGAGGTAGTCGGCCGCCGCGCGATAGGTCGCCTCGCTCATCGCGATCTGATAGCCCTCGGCGAGCGCCTGCAGCTTCGCCGCGACGTTGACCGTGCCGCCGAAGAAGTCGGCGTTCGAGTTCAAGCGCACTGCGATGCACGGTCCGGTGTTGAGCGAGATCCGCAACCGGATCGGCGTATCGGCGCGCGCCGGATGGAACGCCTCGTGGATCTGGCGCGACGCGCGCACCGCATCGATCGGGCTCGAGAACGTCGCCATCACGGCATCGCCGATCGTCTTCACGACCGCGCCGCGGTTGTCGGCGACGATCTCGAACACTTCGTCGAAGTGCTTCTTGATCTCGACGAACGCGGCCGGATCGCCGCGCATCGCGTAGAACGCGGTCGAGCCGACGACATCGGTGAACAGCAGCGTCTGCTCGCCGACCGCGAGCTTGACGTCGGCGCCGATGTAATCCTCGCTGAACAGATCGCGGAACTCCTGGAACGACAGCAGCATCCCAGGGCGCAGCGCATCGTCGCTCCAGGTCGCGCGCTCGATCGAGAAGGTCTCCGCTTCTGCGCCCGCGTTGACGTACGTCACCGTCGGATCGACGCCGGCCTTCACGACGGTGCCCTCGGGATGAGCCTCGTAGCTTATCTCGCGCGACGCACCTTCCTCGATGTCGAGGTACCAGCCGCCGCTGTGACCGCTCCACACCGTGTAGCGCCCCGGCGCCAGACGCGGCGTGATCGTCTTGGTCTCGCCCGGCTGGACGAGCGTCATCACGCGAATGTGGTCCTTTTGCGAAGGCTCGGCGCTGCAATATAGCCGCTCCTCGACGACCCGGACCGACGGATGGACCCGGAACGTGACCTCGACCGCCTCCACGTGATCGGTCGTGAAGTCGACATCGCACGCGTCGCAGCGGCTCCTCGCGGTCAACCCGGCCAATCGTTCGTGCTCGTCGCGGACGCCGCGGCAGTGCGGGCAGATCGTGTCCCACGACAGATCGAGGAGCCC
>JBDUAS010000078.1:0-27909 GCA_040004535.1 Deltaproteobacteria bacterium | reverse complement strand
CAGCCACGCGGCGAAGAAGAAGTCGACCTTCTGGTGCGCCTTGCCGCGATGCCACTCGACGGGCGTGAAGCCGCGCTCGCGCAGCAGGCGATCGAGGTTCGCGACCGACAAGAAGTGGAGGTGCTGCGGCTGGAACCACGGCAACCAGTAGCGGCGGAGCAGCTTGCCGACCCAGAACTCGGGATCCGGGACCTCGATCATGAGGCATCCCTTGTCCGCGAGCGCGGTGTGTGCGGCCTCGATCTCGCGGCGCGGATCGAGCGTGTGCTCGAGGTAATGGCTCATGCTGACCGCGTCGTAGCGGCCGGCGATCTCCGGCGCGACGTCGGGGAACAAGCCGCGATAGGCGGTGTCGACCCAACCGCGACGCTTCGCTTCTTCGATCGATTCGCTGAGGTCGAGGCCGTCGAACGCGGTGTCGGGAAGCTCGGCGCGCGCCGCGACACAGAAGTGGCCGTGGCCGGCGCCGACGTCGAGCCAGCGCGACGGTGGCGCGATATCGCGGACCATGTGAAGTCGATCGAGATAGGGCTGCTTGCCGAAGCCGAAGATGAACTCCATCCCGGTCTCGCCGAGACCGTCGTAGAAGTCTTTGTAATAGAAGTCGAGACCGGCGAGCGACAGCCGCGGATTCTGGAACACGTGACGACACGAGCGGCAGCGCTCGAGCGTGAACGTCCCGGGCTTGTGCTGGAACAGATCACCGTGTCGAAGATGAACCGCGAGGTCCTTCGACTCGCACACCGGGCAGGTCTCGCGACGCGGCTCCCAGAATTTGTCCATGTTCTGGATCAGCTGGTCGTAGACCGGCTTCGCGGCGGCGGCTTCGTCGACATCGGGGCGGGGGCCGCCGAGCGTGCGCGCGAGGACGTAGAGCTCGATCGGCGCGCGGAGGATCGTGAACGGGAGGAGGTCACGCGGACGCAGATGGGTCGCGCCGAGACCGATCAACGGCTGCAGCTGCCACGCGGCGAGCGCGATCAGGCCGGCGAGCGGCGACAGCCACAGGCCGAGCCCGATCAGCGCCCACATCGCGACGAGTACGCCGAGTGCGATCGGCGTGCCGGGACCGAGCGCGGTGTAGAGCAGCTTGTAGCGGTTCGACAGATCTTGCGACCGAGCACGCTCGAGCGGTGCGATCGCGGCGTCGGCGCGGCCGTAGTGCTTGATCCGGGTCGCGAGCTTCGCGAACGCTTCGTCATCGGTGGGAGGGGTCGCGGCGGAGCGCTCGAACACGGCGTCGGCGACGAGGAAGGCGTGACCCGCGGTGCGGCCGGGCCCGAGCTTGTCGGCGCGATACTCGACGGGGTCGACGAGCTGCGCGAAGCCGAGCGCGCGCATCGAGCCGAGGTCGCGCGGGATGAGATCGAGGAGCGCGAGGTCGTGGGCACGCGCGTAGGCGGCGGCGGCCCGCAAGGTCTCGGGCTTCAGCTCGATGCCCGGCGCGGTGATCACGCGATAGCCGGTTGCGGGTGCGTCGGTGGGTTCCAGCACCGCGAGCTTGCCGACCCGGCCGCGCATGCGGAACGCATCGAGCAAGAGGATCGCGGCGAGTAGATACAGGACGTAGCTCATGACTTCGCTCCTAGCGCCTCGAGATGTTCGGCGGCCTTCGGCGCACCACCGGCGGCGATGAACGAGTCGCGAATGCGCGCGGCACCGGCGCGCAACGCGGGGTCGGCGAGCACGCGCGCGACCGTATCGCGAAGCTCGGGCGCCTGCACGCGGCCGAACTTGAGGCGTACGCCAGCGCCGGCGGCGACGACCTGATCGGCGACGATCGGTTGATCGTCCTTGATCGGTGCGAGCGCGAGCGGCAGGCCGTGGGCAAGTGCTTCGCACGTCGTGTTGTGACCGCCGTGGCAGAGCACCGCATCGATGCGAGAGAGCAGTGCGAGCTGGGGGATGTAGCGACGGTGGATGAAGTTCGGCGGCGTGTGCGGGACGAGCTCCGGAGGCGCGACGAGGACGACCTGGTAGGGCTGATCGGCGAGCGCCTCGGTGACGACGGCGTAGAACCGGCCGCTGAGCTCGGCGTTGACCGTGCCCATCGAGACGAGCACGCACGGGCGGCGGAGCTGTTCGAACGGAAACGGCGTCGTCTCCGGGCGATCCGCGATCGACGGGCCGACGAGCTTGTAGTGTGCCGGGAAGACACCTGGGACGAGCGCGGGGGTGGTGAACGCGATCACGAGATGCGGTGATAATTCGCCAGCGCGCGGCAGGCCGGCTTCGCGCTCGAGGTCATAGATCAGATCCTCGAACCACTTCTTGACCTGGGGCAGGCCCGCGAGTGGATCGCTGATCCCGGCCGAGGTCGTGGCGAGCGAAGCCCACCCGAGGTTGCGCGACCGAGCGACGAGCCCACCGGCGACCGCCTGTTGATCGCAGCACATCACGTCGGGCGCGAATTCGTCGACGGCGGCCGCAATGCCGGGCTTCATCGAGCGCGCGAGCGGGACGAGGAAGTCTTCCCACAGGAACTTCAGTGCCGCGGCGCCACGCGTGGTCGCGGCTTTGTCCTGGACGCGCTGCGCGTGATCGGCGGTCGCGTCCTCGGGCAACGTGAACAACTTCGCGCCGGTCGGCAGCAGCGGGCGGACCTTGCCCGGGTGACCGACCCACGCGACCTCGTGACCACGGGCTTCGAGCGCCCGCGCGACCGAGATCGTCGGGTTGATGTGGCCGGTCAGCGGCGGCACGACGAACAGGAACCTCACGGCGCGCTCCGGATGAACTCGACGATGCGGGCTCGGACCTCGGCAGTCGCTTCCCACAGCACCGAGTGGGTGCAGCCTGGAAGCACGACGAGCGTCGCGTTCGGCAGCGCGCGAGCGAGCGTCTCGCCGTGCGTGCGAACATCGGAGGTCTCGCCGTAGATCGCGAACGTCGTCGCGGTGATCTTGGCGAGCGCGAGTGCTGGCGAGTCGCGCAGATCGGCGACAAGCGAGGTTCGCTCGACGAGCTCCTCGGCATGCTTTGCGAGGCGGTTGCGTTTGCGCTCGCTGTGGCGACCGAGCCAGCTCTGGAAGGATTCGAAAATCTTGGTATCCCGCTCGACACCCTTCAGCGCGAGCGTCGCGGTCATCTGCGCGGCCCAGCCGTCGACACCGGTGTGCGCGTCGATCAGCGCGAGCCGCGCGACGCGCTCGGGATGAGCGGCCGCGAACGCGAGCGCGAGCAGTCCGCCGAAGCTGTTGCCGACGATATCGATCGGGCGCGTGACCTCGAGCGCGTCGAGGAGGGCGGCCAGATCCGCGACGAGCGTGTCGACGGTGTATCCGGTCGGCGGACGTTCCGACATCCCGTGACCGCGGAGGTCGTAACAGATCACGTCGCAGGTCTCGGCGATCGGATTTGCGAGCGTGAAGTAAAAGCTCGACAGGTTGTCCATCACGAGGCCGTGGATGAACACCACCGTGCGGTCACCCTTGCCGAAGCGCTGGACGTGATGACGCACGCCGTTCGCGACGACGTCAGCCATCGAGATAGTCCTGGATCCGTGCGGTCAGCTCGGCGCGTGCGTCGAGGTGCAGGTAGTGACCGCCCGGCAGGATGTCGAGCGTCGCGCCGCAGCGCCGAGCGAATGCTTCGCCGCCGGGGCGACACGTCGAGCTGTCGCCGTAGAGCGCGAGTGTCGGCGGCAAGCCAACGCAGGCCGGCTCTGGCTCGGCTCGAATATCGGCGAGCAGCGTCGTATCGCGAACGAGATACACGACGCTCTCGACGAGCCGCTGGGCCTGGCGCCGGCCCGATGCGACGGCAGTGCGCAGGGATTCGGGGAGCGCGTCGATGATCGCCTCGGGGCCGGCGTTGAGAAACGCGGTCATCTCGATCGCGCTCGCGGGCGGCAGCGGTGCCTCGACGATCACGAGCCGGCGCACGGACTCGGGGTGGAGATGCGCGAACCGCAGCGCGACGAGCGCGCCCCAGCTATGGCCGACGAGATCGAACGGCGGAAGATCGCGCGTGAGCTCGTCGAGGTCGGCGGCCAGCGTGTGCGTGTCGTAACCGCTCGGCATCCGCGCACTGCGGCCGTGCCCACGGAGGTCGTACATCCGGACGTGGCGCGATTGCGCGAGCGCGGGCGCGGCGGTGAAGAACCAGCTCGCGAGGCTGCCGATCACGAGGCCATGCGTCATCACGACCGGCGGAGCGCCGCGGTCCACCACGGGGCCAAGGTTCTGGACGTGGTGCGCGACGCCGTTCGCGACTACGGTCGACACGTCGCGATGAGCTCCACGAGGTCGCCGACGGTGAGCGCGATGATCTGATCGAGCTCCTTGCCCGAGATCCAGCCGACGAAGTCGACCCTCTCACCAAATCGATGCTGGAGCTTCTCGGCGAGCGCGACGAACTCGATGCTCTCGAGCTCGAGGTCCGCGTTGAACGACGTGGTCATGGTGACCGGGCCGGTCACGAGGATCTCGTCGCCGGCGATCGCGACGATCGCCTGTTCGACTGCTTTCAGGATCTCTTCGTTCGTCAGCTCGGGCGTCAATTCGGGCGTCATTGGGGAGTCCGGGTCCACGCGATGGCATAGTCACCGTCGAGCTGGGTCTCGACGACGAAGTCACCGATCCGGAGCTTATCGCCATCGGCGCGGACTTCGAAGCGCTTCGGGTCGGTCATCCCGGTGCCGAGCGCTTTCGCGACCGCCTCCTTGGCTGCCCACAGGCGCGCGAATTCCGCGTCGCGGCCGGCGGCGAGCACCAGCTCACCAGGTGTGAACGCGATCGCGAGGAACGCGGGCGTGCGCGGCTCGATCCGCTCGAGGTCGATGCCGACATCGACCTGCGCGTCGACGATCGCGACGGCGCGGTCGTCCTTGTGCGCGACGGAGACATGAACGCCATCGACGATCGGGCGGCCGCTCGACTCGTTGGAGACCGTGATCTGCGACGGCCACAGCGGGCGTTCGCCTTGCCGCCAGTGGTGCATGCGGACGGCGTCTTTGATGGCGATCCGGCCGAGCAACCAGCCTCGGCGGCCACGCGGGCCGACGCGATCGTGATCGTCGCGCTCGCGCTCGGTCAGGTAGCGCCGCATCATCAGCTCGCGCGACGCGGAGCCGCGCCAGTGCTCGGTCACGGTGACGAACCCCGCCGGTCCTTCGACGGCGAGCGCGTTGTGCTCGGGGTACATCAGCACGGCCCATACGGCATCGTCGCTGTCGAACCGGCGATCGGTCCAACCGGTGATCCGCGCCCAGGTCACGCCGTTGCGCGCGAGCTCGAGATCGGCGCGGACGTTGACGTCGCCGACATCGCGCATGCGCACGCTGCATTGCACGCGTTCGCCGGGGCTCGGATGCGAGGCGAATAACTCGAGGCGTTCGATCAAGACCGGCATCGCGAGGCGGTCGCGCTTCTCGGTGTGCATCACCCACCAGCCCATGAGCTGGCCCGCGCAGTCGAGCAGTGCGCCGGGTGCGGGGAGCGTCGTGATCTCGCCGTCGACGCCGTCCGTGCCGACCGGGCCCATCGCCGTGACGCCTTGATACGCGGGACCGTGGAACATCCAGCGATCGGCGTACATCTGCTCGGCAGTGTGGGGCGCGGCGTGCGGTGCGGTGAGCGGCGGGTGTGAAGTGCGCGGCGCAGCTGGATACGCGGCGGCGAAGCGGACGGTCGCGCGCGAGTAACCGGGAAGATCGACGTCGACGAGGTTGGGGGCGCGCAGCTTCGCGTGCATTGCGATTTCGACCGCCGGTTCGACGGCGAGCCAGCGCAACGCGCGGATCTCCTCGACGGCGATCGGCACCAGATCGGGGCACAGCTTCTGCGCGGCGGAGATCAGCATCCCGATCGTCATCGTCATCGGCACGACAGGGTAGTGGTCCGACACGATCGGCCACCCCGGTGGCTGGCGATAAAAGCAGTGATCGTGAAGATACGGATCGCTCGTGACCGCGAGCGAGCGCGTCGTGGTGAGCTCCGTCGGAACCTTGCCGCGGCGATACGCGTCGACGACCGCGCGACTGGCGGCGGCGGCCTCGTCCAAAGTGGCGACGAGCTCGGCAAGGATCGGGTCGCCACTCGTACTCGTACTCGTACTCGATCCGGATCCGCTCCGGATCGGCGGCACTGCACCTGCGATCCGGACCAGTGGCACGCCGAGGTCGAGCGTCATCGCGCTCTTCGGCGCGGTCTTGGGCGTGGTCGCGCGCGGCTGTGCGCGATCGAGGAAGCCTTCGGCGAACAACGCGCACTGCACCCTTGCGAGCTGCGACAACCCGCTGTGCTTCGCCGACGCCGCCGCGATCGTCAGGTTTGGCTTGCCGCGCAACGTGTCCTCGACGAACGAGCCCGTGCTGCCCACGCCGAGCTGGACGAACGCGCGCACTCCATCCGCGTACATCGCGTCGACGAGCTCGCGGAAGCGCACGGGCTGGACGAGGTGATCGATCGCGATCTTGCGAATCTGCGCGGGCTCGTCGGGATACGGCGCACAGGTCGTCGCCGACCACAGCGGTACCCGCGGCCGCTGCAGCGCGAGGTCCGCGAGGTGCTTGCGATGCATACCGAGATACTCGGCGAGCAGCGGCGAGTGAAACCCCGACTTGAACGGCAGCTCCTGACACAGCACGCCCCGCGCCGCGAGCCGTGCGACCGCCGTCTGCACGCGATCGCGCCGCCCACAGATGATCGACTGATGCGGGCAGTTGTCGTGCGACACCGCGATGTCATCGAGCCCCTCGAGCGCGGTCTGCGCGCCCGACGCACCGCAACCGAGCGCCGCGAACACGACATCCGGAACCTCGAGCGCATTCTCCGGCAGCGCCGTGATGAACGCCTCCGCCTCGGCCGGCGGAATCATCTCCGACACGACCATGCCGGTCCACTCGCCGAGGCTGTGCCCCGCGATCGCATCCGCCTCGACACCCGCCCGCGCGAGCGCAACCGCGAGCATCCGACCCAACGCGAACACACCGTTGCCTCGTAGCTCGAGGTCCCTCGGCGTCGCCGCTTGCGACTTCGCAGCTGCCATCGCGATCGCAATCTCCGGCGCCGCAATCCCGAGCTCCGCCGCGACGTCGTCGATGTTCGCCGTGAACGTCGCCTCGACGCCCGGGAACACAAACGCGACCTTGCCGCCCTCCGCCGCGAAGCCACTCGGCGCGAACCAAATATCCGACTTGCCGCGCCACGCCTGCCCGCGATCGAGCACCTTGTTCGCGAGCACGATCCGCTCCGGCGTCGGATCCAGCATCGCGAGCCGCATCGGCCCCGGCTCGACGTCATTTCCGCCTAGTGCGACGCGTAGTTCCTCGATCGACCGTGCGCTCACGGACAGGGACGGTAACCACTTAGTCAACTTGTGCGCTGTAACCCCTCGAGATCGCGAGGGCGCCGAGGGACGGTTACAAATTACGATGTGCGCGTTGATGCCGCCGAAGCCGAACGCGCTGATGCCGGCCACGCGTTCCGCCGCATCCCACGGCTCCGCCTTCGCGAGCACGCGAAACCGCGTGTGCGTCAGCGCTTCGGTGGGCTCTTCGCAATGCAGGCTTGGGGGCAACACGCCGTGATGCGCAGCGAGCGCCGCTTTGATCAGTCCTGCGGCTCCTGCGGCGGGCATCGCGTGGCCGATCATCGACTTCACGGAGCCGAGTGCAGCGCGTTGGACCGTGGTGGCGCCGAAGAACTGCGCGAGCGCCGACAGCTCGACCTCGTCGCCGGTCGGCGTCGCGGTGCCGTGCGCTTCGAGGAGTCCGACGTCGGCGGGCGTGCGTTGCGCGAGCTTCCACGCGTCGCCGATCGCGGCGAGCTGGCCATCAGCGCGCGGGCGCATCGCCGAAGATTCACGTCCGTCGCTCGATACGCCGCAGCCGAGGATCGTCGCGTAGATCCGATCCCCGGCGCGCTCCGCATCGGCGAGCCGCTTCAAGACGACGATGCCGCAGCCCTCGCCGATCACGATGCCGTCGGCGCGGCGATCGAACGGGCGGATCTGAGAGCTCTTGCTGAGCGCGCCGAGCTGCGTGAACACCGACCAGAACGTGACGTCGTGACAGACGTGCACGCCGCCGGCGACGACCGCGTCGCAGCGGTGATCGGCGAGCTCGCGGCACGCTTGATCGACCGCGAGGAGCGAGCTCGCACACGCCGCATCGATCGTGTACGCGGGCCCGCGTAGATCGAGTCGGTTCGCGATCCGCGACGCGGCGAGGTTCGGCACGAGGCCGATCGCGGACTCGTTTGCGAGCTCTTTACCGGCCTTCGCAGCGAAAGCGGCGCGGATTCTCGCGATCATTTCGGGATCGAGCTCGAGATCCTCGAGGACCGCCACGAGCTGCGGCGCCGTGCGCACGCGATTCGCGAGCCGCGCCATGCCCGGGTTGAGGTAGCCGCCGCGGCCGAGAATGACCGCGGTGCGTTCGCGCGGCAGCTCGCCGCCGGAGTCGGCGATCGCGGCCGTCGCGACGTGGAGCGCGAGCATCTGATCGGGCTCGGCCGAGGCCGCCGCGACGGGCATGATGCCGAACGCGATCGGATCGACGACGAGCCCGGCTCCGTCGAGGAAGCCACCGCGCGTGCAGGTGAAGCCATTTGCGGCGGCGAGCGCAGGATCGATGCGCGCAGACGGGATTGCGGTGATCGCGTCGAATCCGGTCTCGAGGTTGCGCCAGTAGCTCGCCAGATCGGGCGCGCCCGGGAACGCCGCGCCCATTCCGACGATGGCGACGGGCTCACGCACCGTCGTGTCCGAAGTTGTAACCGTCCCTCGTCGTGCTCGCGATTTCGCAGCGTTGCGAGTCACAAGTTGAGTAAATGGTTACCGTCCCCATTAGGCCTGCGGGCGCTTGAGGAGGCCGCGGGGATCGGACGCAGTCCAGATGACCTGGGCTTCACCGCGCGGGGCACGCAACTCGCTGAGCAGCGCTTCGACGCCGTGCTCGGGATCGATCAGGCGAATCTGGCGCTTCGCGTACTCGCGCTCGAGCTCGGCGGAGACCATCCCGGTGCCGGCCCACGGGCCCCAGTCGATCGAGACGACGCGGCCGGCGATCTTGCGCTGGAGGCGCCATGCGAGCTTGTCGAGCGCGTCGCCGGCGGCGGCGTAGTCGACCTGGCCGCGGTTGCCGAACGCGCCCGAGATGCTCGAGAACAGGACGACGAGCTTGACGTCGTCGCGCAGGCGATCGACGAGCGTTTGCGCGCCGGTCAGCTTCGTCGCGAAGACGCGCTCGAACGACTCGGGCGTCTTGTGGCGGATCAGCTTGTCCTCGAGGATGCCGGCGCCGTGGATCACGGCGTCGATCCGGCCGTGCTTCGCGTAGAGGTCGTCGATCAGCGCGGCGAATTCGGCGGTGCGAACGTCGACCGCGTAGTAGCTCGCACGCTCGCCGAGCGTGGCGAGCGTCGCGCGAATCTCGCGGTCGGCGAGCACGCGGGCGACGCGCGCCTCGATGATCGCGGGCGTGCCGCCGAGCTTCGCGAGCACGCCGCGTAGCTGCTTCGCGTCGTGGGCCGCGGCGAGGTTCGGATCCTCGGGGCCGGGCAGCACCGAGCGGCCGCACAGCACGATGTGACAGCCGTGGCGCTGGGCCAGGCCGATCGCGACCTTCGCGGTGATGCCGCGCGCGCCGCCCGTGACGAGCACGATCGAATCGCGATCGAGGTCGACATCACCGAGCGGGACTTCGGCGGGAATCACCTCGAGGCTCGACCGCACGCCGGCGACGTACCCGATCTCGACGTGATGATCATCGGCGTGGAGCTCGCGGTGCAGCGTCGCCGCCGCGTCGTCGGTCGAATCGAGGTCGACGACCCGCGCGCGAACGTCGGGCCACTCGGCCGCGACCGTCTTGATGAGGCCGGCCGGGCCACCGTGGCCGCCGCGGCCGAGCTCGCCGTTCATGGTCGCGACGTAGATCAGCTTCGCGCCGCCGAGCGCCGCGGCTCGCACGCGCTCGAACATCCCGCGCATGCTATCGACGCCATCGACGACGCCGAGGTCGATGAAGCCGTCGATCGTTTCTTCGGGGATGCCGCGGAACACGATCGCGCCTTCGCCTTGTAGCCGCGCCGCGAGCGCATCACCGATCAAGCCGCCGTCGTAGATCGATAGCTTCTTGCCGGCGAACGAGGTGTGGCCGTTGACCGGCACGGGCACCTCGATCACGCCGAGCCGGTAGCGCTGGACCGCGCTCGCGAGCTGCTCGGCCTTTTCGCCGTTCACGACGATCTCTTCGCGCTCGCTCGCGTGAGTGACGAGCTCCTCGACCTCGCTCGGCGCCGCGGGGCCGGGCTTCGACATGTCCATGCGCTCGACGAGCCACGCGACCAGGCCGCGCAACGTCTTCTTCGTCGCGAGCTCTTCGACCAGCGCATCCGCGCCGTTGTTGCCGTCGATCCGCAAGCCGAGGCGTTGCGCGAGCTCGCCGATGATCTCGATCCGCTTGATCGAATCGATGCTGAGGTCGGCCTCGAGATCGAGGTCGATGCCGAGCGTCTCGACCGGATAGCCCGTGCGCTCGCTGACGATCGAGATCACGAGCTGCATCGGATCGAGCTTCGCGGGCGCGGGTGCAGCGGCCACCATCGCGATCGGCGCTGCTGCCATCGGGACCGATGCCAACGCGGGCGCCGCCGAAATCTGCGGCCGCACGTCGATCACCGGATGCACGGATTCCATCATCGGCGCCGGGACCGAGCCCAGATACGACAGCATCACGTCGCGCTGCGCGGTGATCATCGAGCGCATCGTCCGCAGATACTCGATCACCACGCCGTCACGTTCACCAACCGCCGCCGGAGCGGGCGCGTTCACGATGACTGCAGGTGCCACCGCGGCGAGCCCGATCGGTTGTTGCGGCATGGGAGCCTCTCCATTCGCGCTGCGCGTGCGATGTCCGCTCACGAGCCACGGCTTTTGCTTCGCGGCGGGTGCCGCGAGGTCGACGATCATCGCATCGCGATGCTGGAACAGCGGCTCGACATCGACATCGACGCCGTGCGCCGCGAGCACCGCGAGCGCGCGCAGGAACTGCTTCAGCGTCGAGTCGCTGGCGTCGCAAGCGACCGCGACGTGCGGGCGATCGCCGAGCACGTCGCCGACGAGCTTCGTCAGGACCTGACCGGGACCGACCTCGACGAACACGCGTGCACCGGCGTCGTACATCGAGCGCAGTTGCTGCGCGAATCGCACCGGCTGCGCGACCTGCGCCGCGAGCAACGCGCGCATCGCATCGGGCGAGCTCGGATACGGCGCCGCGGTCGTGTTCGACCACACCGGCACGATCGGCTCGTAGATGTCGATCTCGTCGAGCTTGTCGGCGAGTGCGCGGTGCGCGCCGGCAACGATCGGGCTGTGGAACGCGCACGCGACCGGAATCTTCTTCGCGCCGATCTTCGCGGCCGCACAGCGCTCGAGGCTCGCGGAAATCGCTTCTAGCGAGCCGCTGATCACGCACTGCTTCGCGGAGTTGAAGTTCGCGATCACCGCGCCGGTGCCTTCGATCAACTGCTCGACGACATCACCGTCGGCCGCGACCGCTGCCATCGTGCCGGGCTCGCCCGCAGCCGCGTCGAGGATCGCCTCGCCCCGCGCCGCGCTGAGATCGAGGAGCTCGGCCTGGCCGATCGATCCCGCGATCGACAGCGCGGCGAGCTCGCCGTAGCTGTGACCGCCGAGCATGTCGGGGTGGACGCCGCACGCGGCGAGCAGTTCTGCGACCGCGAGGTCCGCGATTCCGAGCGCGGGTTGCGCGACGCGCGTATCGGTGATCGCCTCCGCCTGCGCCGCTCGATCTGCGGCGCTGAAGGCTGCAGGCGGCAACATCGTCGCGGCCCACGGCGCACCGAGGTCGAGCAGGCGATGCAGGCGCGGGAACGCGATGAACAGCTCGGCGAGCATGCCGGCCTTCTGGCTGCCCTGCCCCGGGCACAGGAACGCGAGCTTGCCGTCGGTCTGGGTCGCGAGCCAGACGTCCTTGCTGCCCTTACCGGCCTTGACCTGTGCGAGCTTCGCGCGCAGATCGTCGACGCTATCGGCGACGATCGTCGCGACGACGGGTCCATTCGACCGCGCACTCGTCCGCGCGAGGTCGCGCAGCCGCGCCCCACTCGCGCCCCGTGTCATGGAATCGGTCGGGTGCGGCGCTTCGCCGCGCGCGACCGCGTGCTCGAGCGCCGCGAGATCGCGGACGACGACGAGCTCGGCGGTCCACTCGTGGCTCGCGTACGTCTCGGGCCGATATTGCGCGAGCACCGCGTGGAAGTTCGTGCCACCGAAGCCGAACGCGCTGACCGCGGCGACCCGCTGTTCGGCGAGCCACGGCCGCGCGCGATCGTGGAACACGAACGGGCTCGACTCGCGCTTCCACGCCGAGCTCGGCTGCTTGATGTTCGAGGTCGGCGGCAACACGCCGTGATGGATCGACAGCGCGGCCTTGATCAACCCGGCCATGCCGGCGGCGCACTTGGTGTGCCCGATCTGCGACTTCACCGAGCCGAGCACGCACGAACCGGCGGCAGCGCCGGCCGCGGTGTAGACCTCCGTCAACGTCGCGAGCTCGGTGCGATCCCCGACGACCGTGCCGGTGCCGTGCGCCTCGACGAGGCCAACCTCGGCCGGTGACACGCCGGCCGCGGCGTACGCGCGCTCGAGCGCGCGGACCTGACCTTCTTTACGCGGCGCGGTCAGGCCTAGGCTCTTGCCATCGCTCGCGCCCGCGACACCTTTGATCACCGCGTAGACGCGGTCGCCATCGCGCTCCGCATCCGACAACCGCTTCAGCACGATGCACGCGACGCCCTCGCCGAGCACGATGCCATCGGCGTTCGCGTCGAACGTGTGGCACTGGCCGGTCGGCGACAGCGCGTGCACGCTCGAGAACATCAAGTAGTCGTTGATGCTGTTGTGAAGATCGGCGCCGCCGCACAGCACCATGTCGGAGCTTCCTGCCGCGAGCTCCTTGACCGCCATGTCGAGCGCGGCGAGCGAAGCGGCGCACGCGGCGTCGACCGTGTAGTTGACGCCGCCGAGATCGAGGCGATTCGCGATCCGGCCCGCGATCACGTTCGACAACACGCCCGGGAACGAGTCCTCCGAAAGCGTCGGCAGCGTGCTGTCGAGCGCCTCGGGCAGCGCGCCGACGTAGTGCGGGAACATCGCGCGGAACGAATACGCGCTCGAGAGATCAGTGCCGGCCTCGGCGCCGAAGATCACCGACGTCCGCGAGCGATCGAATGTACGGTCTGCATAGCCCGCATCGGCGAGCGCGCGCCTTGCGATCTCGAGCGCGAGCAACTGGACCGGCTCGATCGCCTGCAGCGACTTCGGAGGGATGCCGTACGCGAGCGGATCGAACGGCACGTCGGCGATGAAGCCGCCCCACTTGCTCGGCGTCTTCTTGCCCGCGTCGACGGTGACCGCGTTCGGATCGTAGTACGTCGCGATGTCCCAGCGATCGGCCGGGATTTCGCGGATCGCATTCTTGCCGGTCACGATGTTCGACCAGAACGCATCGGTATCGGGCGCACCCGGGAAGATCGCGGCGAGCCCGACGATCGCGATGTCGTTCGGCCGCGTCATGACGCGTTGGCTGTCGCGCTCGCCGAGGAGCTCGGTGCCGCGCTCGCTGACATCTTCATGGAGCTCGGCGATCGACAGGGTCTCACCACGTAGCGCGGCGACCTGACCGATCATGTACATGCCCTCGCGCTCTTGCGTGTCGGCGTCGACGTTCTCGATCGTGTCGCCATCGCGGCGCAGGCCCTTCGCCGCGATCCGCAACCGGCCGAGGTTGAGCTGCTCGAGCTGCGCCCACGCATCCTTCGATCCGACGCCTTCGCTCGCGAGCCGCTGCTTCTCGGTCTCGAACATCGCGACGTACGGCGTCGCCGCGCAGCGCGTGCTGTGACCGGGCGAGGTCTCGAGCAGCACCGTGCGATCGCAGTCGATCGCCGCGCGCTGAAAGCCCGGCTCGATCGCACCGCACAGCACGGCCTCGTGCGTGAAGAGGTAAGCGGTGCCCATCAGGACACCGACGCGCGCGCCGCGTGCGGCGAGCGGTGCCGCCATCGTCGCGATCATCGCGGCCGAGCGCGCATCGTGGATGCCGCCGGCGAACAACACGTCGCAATCGCCCGCGTGCTCGTCCTCGAGGATCCGCGCGATCTGCTGCTGCCACAGCACGAAGCTCGTGCGCGGGCCGGTGTGACCGCCACATTCGCTGCCTTCGAACACGAAGCGACGCGCGCCATCCTTGAGGAACAGATCGAGGAGGCCCGGCGATGGCACGTGCAAGTAGGTCGCGGTGCCCTGCGCTTCGAGTGGCGCCGCTTGCGACGGGCGGCCACCGGCGATCAGCGCGATCGGCGGCAACACTTCGCGGATCACTTCGAGCTGGCGCTCGCGGATCTCCGGCGGCACGAACCCGAGGATGCCTACGCCCCACGGCAGATCACCGACGAGCGCCTTGGTCTCGAGCAACAGCTCGCGAACCTCGGCGCCACTCATGAGCGTGAGCGCGAGGAACGGCAGGCCGCCTGCGTGCGCGACCGCTGCGGCGAAGCGCGCGCGATCGCTGACGCGCGACATCGGGCCTTGCGCGATCGGATAACGCAACCCGTGGCTGCGCGCGAACGGCGAGTCCGGCGCGAGTGGCTTGTGCTCGATCGCGAGTGCCAGGTGACGCGCGATCGCAGCCGTGATGCCGCGAACCATCTGCGCGGCGGTCGTCGCTTTCGCGAACGCGGCATCTTGGCCGAGCGGGAGAAGATTCGTCGCGAGGTCATCACCGCCGAGGCGCGCGATGACGTCAGCGAGCGAGTGCGCTTGCTTCGTCACCTGCAGGTCGGGGCGCGTGAACACGCGATGGCCGAACAGCACGGTGGTCTCGCTGCCGTCCATCGCGGCGATCGCGGCGCGCACGGGCACCGACAGAGACGATTCGCGCACCAGCGCGAGCTGGCTATCGAGCACGACGCCCGTTGCACCGCCGGCGATGCACGCCGCGGCAGTGTGCTCGCCGATGCCGCCTTGCGCCCACACGGGTGCGCCGAGCGAGACCAGACGCTGCACGAGCACGAACGTGGTCTCGTCGCCGATCCGGCCGCCGGCTTCCATGCCCTTCGCGATCACACCGCTCGCGCCCGCGTCGATCGCGATCCGCGCTTCATCGACAGAAGTGACTTGCGCGAGCACTCGGCGCGGCAAGTAGCGCGCGACCATGCCGGGCTCCCCGACGATCACGGTCGTGATGTTCGGCGGCAGCTCGAGGTCGACACCTTCAGGAATGCGCACCGCGCTGACTTGCGCGAGCACGCGGCGCGCAACCGCCGGGTCGCGTCCGACATCGAGGACGCCGAGCGCACCGGCTTCGTGAATTGCTGTGATGAGGCCGACGTCAGGCCGCTCGAGCGGCGAGATTCCGATGACTCCATCGCGTGTTTGAACCACCGACATGCGACGCTGAAACGCTATCAACAACACGGTCTCGCGATCGAGACATTTTGTATTTCAATTCGGCGAAATCACTGACATGTACGAACGCTGCACACGCACGATGCGAGCCACTTCATGAAGCTCGCTATCGAGCACGTTTTCACGGAGATCCAGCCGGCTGAGTTCGAAGCGCTCTATTTCGATGAAGCGTTTAACGAGTCCCTCGGTACTCACTTGCACATGGGGCGCAAGCTCGTGCGCCTGGACCGAACAGCGAATCGTATCGTGCGCCACGTTCGTTTCGCGCCGGCGCAGGACCCGGATAGCCCCGTGAAGCAAGCGTTCGGGACTTCTCGTGCGAGCTTCTTGGAAGAGCTCGACTACGACGCCCGCACGCGGCGAGGCGAGTGGAGGACGATTCCGAACGTGTTCAAGGAGCGCGTCGTGAATTCGGGGACGATCGAATTCGCGGCGGCGCCCGAGGGCACGCGCCGCTTGTTACGCGGTGAAGTCAAAGTGAAGCTGTTCGGTTTCGGCGGCGTCGTCGAGAAGATGATCGCGGCCGAGATCGTGAAGAGCTACGACGCGACCGCGGCGTTCATCACCGAGTGGCTCGCGAAGCGCTGAACACGACCATCGTCGTCTTGCGCTCGGGATGCGGAAGCTGCCACGCGCTCGCGACCTCGCTCGCGGAGTACGCGCGGACCTCGGTGAAGCCGGCGGCGTGGAGCTCGTCCGTGATCTGCTCGCGCGTGTGCGCGTCGCGCTCGAAGCTGCGGCCGCCGGTGAACTTCTTCATCCCGGCTTCGAGCAGCTTGCCGACGCGGCCGGGCTTCGGCTCTTCCGCTTGCGGCACGAGGTCGAAAATGAAGTGAGGTGCGGTGATTCGCGCGAACAACCGTCGGCGGGCGTCGCCGTCGAGGTACATCAACAGGCCTTCCGCGATCGCGACGTCGGCAGCGGGCAGCTCGGTCGTCGTGACGTCACCGGCGATCAGCGTCAGCTTCGCGAGCACGGCGCGGCCTTCCGGCGTCCGCTCGAGCAGCTCCTGCTTCTTCGCGATGACGGGCGGCAGATCGAGCTCGGTGTACGGGCGCGCGTCGCAGTTCGCGGCACCGCGGCGCGATAACCCAGCGGCCAGCTCGAGGACGCTACCCGAGGACTGCCCGACGGTGGCGAGCAGGTGATCGATCATGGCGTGGCGATGGAGTAGTGCGTAGCGGAGCGGCGACAGGTCGGGCCGCGCGAGCCGCGCGACGCCGAGGACCGCGTTCGTCACGTCGAAGACGCGCTTGGCGTCGGGCGTGGCGAGGAGCTCCGCGCCGCGAAGACCGCCCCAGAGCCAGACCTGGGAGGTGTAGAGCGCCGTTACCGACAGATCGCCAGCCACCGCCACAGCATAGCCGCCTGCTGGGTAGAAGAGGTCTATACTGCGATCCTCGTGACGAAGAGAACGGGTGGCCGCGACTCGCGGCAGGAGTCCGCGGCGGAGGACATCGAGGGCGAGAGCGCGGATAACTTCCGTGTCGATCGGGTCTACATCCCGGGCGGCGGGACAGTCTCGCGTCCGAGCCAAGCGGCGATCTCGCCGTCGACCGCGTCGTTGATGACCTCGGCGCGGACGCGGAGGTCGTCGACGGTGAGCCCGACAGCGGCGGCCGAGACCGAGGGCGAGCTCGCGTTACGGCGCCAGCTCTCGCGGTTGCAGCGCCAGCTCGCCGACGCGCAGCGCGAGCTCGCGAACAAGGACGAGGAGCTCGCGGCCGAGGTCGAAAAGCGCGCCGACGCGATCGACGCGCACGACGCGTTGCTCGAGGAGCTCGGGATCTACAAGCAGCAAAACGACGAGCTGCTCGCGTATCGCGCGAGGACGATGGGCGTCGAGCAGCGGCTCCAGGAAGCGGTCGCGACCGCCGACGAGCTCGCGCACGTGCTCGAGCTCGAGCGGGGCAAGGTCACGGCGGCGACGAGCCGCGCCGACGAGCTGGCTGCGCACTTCGACGACGCGCGCTCGAAGTGGACCGCGGAGCGGCTGAAGCTCGACGAGCAGCGGCACGCGGAGACCACGCTGCTCGAGCAGCAGAAGCGCACCGGGATCGAGGCGGCCGAAGCCGCGATGCAGGCCGCGACCGAGCGGATGCGCGTCGCGCACGAGGAAGAGCTCGCGAACCTCAAGGCGTCGCACGAGCGGAGCGTCGCGGCACTGCGTGGCGACCTCGAGCCGAAGGCGCTCCAGGCGCGCAGTCTCGCCGAGGAGCGCGAGCGGCTGGCGAGCGAGCTCGCGGCGGTCAAGGCCGAGGCGGCGCGCACGGCCACCGAGTCGGCGGAGACCCATACGCGCGAGGTTACGAGCCTGACCGAGCAACACGCCTCGGCGACGGCGTCCGCGGCACAGCGCCACGCGACCGAGCTCGAACGGATCACGAACGAGCACGACGAGAAGGCGGCCGCGCTCGATCAGTCGACGCGCAACGCCGAGCTCCGCGAGCAGTACTGGGAGACCACGGTCAACGGCCTGCGCGAGGCCCAGAAGAAGCTCCAGCGCGAGGTCGCCGAAGCGAAGGAACGGATCGCGGCGCTCGAGAGCGATCAGACGTCGTTGCAGGAGCGCCTGACGGCGCAGACCGAGGCTGTCTCGCAGCTGACCGAAGCGAACCGAGAGCTCCAGCAGCGCGCCGAAGCCGCCGAAACCGAGTCGCGGCGCAACGCGCTCGATCGCCAGCGCTTCGCTGCCTACCTCGAAGAAGGTCTCGCCCTCCTCGGTGTGATTCCGCCGGCCGCCGAGGCCGAACTAGAACCAGCCGCCGAAGCCGCTCCGAAGAGCGACTAGCGCTGTTTCTGGGAGCGAGACTGCTGCTTCGCCTGGGCGCGCGCTTGCGGATGCTGCTCGAGCACGGAGCGCGCGAGCTTTTGCAGCTCGGGATGCACGCGGAACTGAGGCATCAAGAACCGGCCGAGGTTGTTCACGTCCTCGTCGGCGAGTTGCTGGAGCTCGGTGCGGGCCGGGCCGCGCTGGTTCGTCGCGAACTTCGCGAACACGCGCACGACCCGGATCTGGGTCGCGATCGAATTCGCATCCTTCTTCGGTAGCTCGATCGTATCGAGCAGCGCGAGCGCTTCCTTCGGCTTGCCGGTGCGCGCCCATGCTTCGGAGACGATCGCCGCGGCCATCGCGCGGATCTCTTTGCGGTCGGGGTTGTCGACGTTGATCGTGTCAGCGGACTTGCGCGCGTCCTGGGTACGGCCGAGCCCGAGGTAGAGCTGCGCGAGCAGCAGCGCGACGTCGTCCTGCATCGACGCGTGGAACGTCTTCAAGCCGACGCCTTCGAGCAGCTTGAGCGCGCCCTTCGGATCGTCGGCCGCGAGCAGCTGCGCGCGGGCGAACAGGTTGACCGGCGAGTTTGCATCCTTGCGGCCATCGAGCTCGGCGAGTGCGGCGCGGCGCGCCTCCGGCGAATCGGCGGCGCCCTTGAGGAGCCCGACCAGTCCACGTTGCTTGCGGAGCTGGAGCAGCGCCCACGTGATCACGCCGAGCAGCAGCGCGGTCAGCACCGCGACCACGATCATCAGCGCGGTGGATCCGGTCTGGACCGCGAACGCCCAGACCGCGATCGTGACGACCGCGATCGTGATCAGCGTCTTCTTCTTGATGCCCCCGACCTGCGGTGCGGCGGGTTCTGCAGTCTCTTCGGCCACGTAGGCGTACTAGCCGACTCTCGGGGCGAAAGCCAGCGACGCTCTGCATCACCCATCTAAACCCACATACACGCAGGTACGAAAAGCGACACGGCCGTGACCTCCTGGCGCATGCGAGGAATCTTGTCCTGACACGAGCTGCGGCTCGCTCATCTCGCGATCGAAACGTCCGACTCGCGAAACCGAACCCACACACGATCTCGATCACCCACATGAGCAGGTGTCACGTCACACCCGTTACATCACGATCCGATCGAGTAGTTTCTGTCAGCGCGTAGTGTGTTCGCGCGTTCTCGCTTTGACGCGCATCGATGTGACTGCGCACCACGTGCACCGTGCTTGGCACTTCCGGTGAAGTGCATCGCGCGTATGAAAGTCACGCGATCGATCTTGTTGTGCAGCCTCGGGGCGCTTGTCCTCGCGAGCTGCGCGAACCCGTTCGGCCCGGAACCAACACGGGAGAGCGATGACGACCGCGGCGCGGCGGAGCTCGGGGCGATTCCAAATCACCCCAACACTCAGGTGTGCAACGGCGGCCTCTATCATTGCTACGCGTTGATGCGCACCGACGTCGCGTACATCCAACCAGCCGCGACGCCGTCGGGCTTTGGCCCGAGCGATCTCGCATCGGCGTACAAGCTCGATACGAGTCTCGGCGCCGGCATGACGATCGCGGTCGTCGACGCATACAACTATCCGAACGCGGAGAGCGACCTCGCGAAGTATCGCTCTCAGTACGGCTTGCCGGCCTGCACCAAGGCGAGCGGCTGTCTCCAGATCATCAACCAGAACGGCGCCGCATCGCCGCTCCCCGGCAACGCGCCTTCCGGTGACGACTGGACCGTCGAAGCCGCGCTCGATCTAGATCTCGCGAGCGCAGCGTGCCCCAGCTGCAAGTTGATCCTCGTCGAGGCGCAAGACGATCAGAGCGATGGCCTCTACATCGCGAACAACGCCGCAGCCGCGGCAGGCGCGAACGTGGTGTCGAACTCGTGGGGCGGCTCCGAGCCGAGCAACGCGTCGTCGTACGAGACGTACTTCACCCATTCCGGCGTCGGCTTCTTCGTCTCGTCGGGCGATAGCGGTTACACCGGCGCCGCCTCCGACTATCCGAGCACGTCCGCGCACGTCACCGCGGTCGGCGGCACGAGCCTCGTCAAGTCGACGAACACGCGCGGCTGGACCGAGGGCGCGTGGACCAGCGGCGGTAGCAGCTGCAGCATCAGCATCGCGAAGCCGAGCTATCAGACGAGCAGTGTGTGCTCGAAGCGCGCGGCCTCGGATGTGTCTGCGGTCGGCGATCCGAACACCGGCCTCGCGGTCTACAACGCGGGCAGCGGCGGCTGGATCGTCGTCGGCGGTACGAGCGCGAGCTCGCCATTCATCGCAGGTGTCTACGCCGCGTACGGGATCAGCACGGTGGGGCCGGCTTATCCGTACTCGCATGTAACGAGCTTCTTCGACGTGACGACGGGCAAGAACGGCAGCTGCGGCACGGCCCTGTGCAACGCCGGCGCGGGCTGGGACGGCCCCACGGGCATCGGCTCGCCGAATGGCACGAACCTCGGCGGCGGCACGACATGCACCCCGAACTGCAGCGGTAAGGTCTGCGGCGACGACGGTTGCGGCGGCAGCTGCGGCACGTGCGGCACCGGCGACACCTGCTCGGCGGGCGTGTGCAGCGGAGGCGGCAGCGGCTCGGGCAGTGGCTCGGGCAGCGGTGGCGGCACGTGCGGCCACCCGATCTGCTCGACGGGCGCCGAGCTCGATGGCTCGTGCGATACGTGCGCGGGAGAAATCTGCGCGGCGGACTCGTACTGCTGCACGACCGCATGGGACTCGATCTGCGTCGGCGAAGTCTCGTCGGTGTGCCACCAGTCGTGTGGCGGCGGCTCGACCTGCACGCACAACGAGTGCGCGACCGGAGCGAAGCTGAAGAAGGGTTGCGACTCGTGCGTGACTCAGATCTGCAGCCAGGACTCGTACTGCTGCGGCACCAAGTGGGACTCGGTCTGCGTGAGCGAAGCCGGATCGATCTGCGGCGAGAGCTGTAACTAGAACCCTTTCAGAAAGGAGAATAAAACGTCGAGCGGCGTGCACGTTTTCCAGACGTGCACGCCGCTCGACCGTTTCGGCTCGATCTAGACGAGCGTGTCGCCCATCTCGGCCATCTCGTCGCCCTCGCGGAAGAACGCCATCTCGCCGGTCGTGAACGGCTTGAAGTAGGGCGCCGTGTTCACGGGCACCGGCACCGGCATCGGCCGGCGGATCACGCGGGTCAGGGCGATCGGCTCGCTGTGCTCCTCGACGATCATCGCGGGCGCCAGGCGACGCGGCTGGACGAGCGCGTACTCGATCGGCGGCGCCTCGAGCGGGTGGTCGCGGAGCATCGCCTTCAGCGCGGCGAGGACGACGATGCCGGCGAGTGCGCACGCACACGCGTACAGGCACGGCGCGGACGCCATCGCGACCGCGCTGTCGATATCGTTACCGAGCTGGACCCACGTACCCGCGAACGCGGCCCAACCGAGCAACAGCGCGACCGGCGTCGCGACGAACGAGCGCAGCCACAGCGCGCGGCCATCGAGCGCGCGGGTCGCACCGGCGAACACGAGCACGTTGATCTGGTTCGCGACCGTCGTGCACACGACCAGTGCGAGCGTCAGCTCGGCGGGATACGCGAGCGAGCCCTGCTGCGCCGCGAACACGATGCCCGCGCTGGCGAGTGTACCGAGCAGCGTCACGAGCATCGCGCGGCGCGTCCCGTACAGCTCGCAGATCAACTGACCCATGATCAACGCGACCGGAAACACGAGCACGCCGAGCGTGAGCTCCGTCGCGCCCGCGAGGTCGATCGGGACCCGCGTGAGGTCCGCGCCGTACGACGACGCGAACCACAACGGCAGCGCGATCGTCGCGCCGACAAACAGCGCGGCCAAGACAACCAAGGGAAGCTCACTACGTCTCGGGGTCATGCCCGAGCTGAGTTTCAGGATTCATGCCACGCGCCTAGCGTGCGCCCGGGCGCTCCAGGAATCCCTGAGCCGTGGTCGTGAACAGAGTTTCGCCGGGACTCCACCGCTCGACGGTGAATTTCACGGCGGGCACCGTGACATGCCAGCCCGGATCGTAGTGAGGGACGTCCACCTCGTCGAACACCACATCCGCGCCAGCGTGACGATCGAGCCACAGCTTCGACGCCGATGCGCTCTGGCTGCCCGTTTGGTCCGCATATTCGATCGTGGCGGACGTGAAGAACTCGGCAAACGGTGTCCAGTGGAGGCGCACGCCCGTGGCAGCAAGGAACGGCGGCTGGAGCCGCGGGAGTAGATCGACGTCGGGAGGCGTCTCCGCGAAATCGCTGAACAGCGCGCCGCGCAGTGTGATCGCGTCGTACGCGACCAGCTCGAACTCGCGTGTATCGGACGGCAGCAGCACCGACGAAGGTGGGAAGTACGCACCGTCGGGCGAGCTTGCGTACTGCATCACGCTGCCGTTCGCCGTCGTCAGCAGAAACCACGTCGTCGCCGCCTCGTCGCCGATCACCGGCACGACGTACGGCCGTGCGACAAGCGCCGAGCTCGCCTCCGACACGGCCAGGGTGCCGAGCTCGTTGCGCGACATGTCGAACGGGACGTCGCGCACGATCCGCATCGCGGAGTCGCCCCACAGGATGACGTCGTGAATGCCGGGCGCGACCGTCGTATCGACCTCCCATGGCAACGTCGGTGCGATCCGTGCGGCGTTGCCGTCGAGCGCGAGGTGACTCGCATCGAGGACGTTCGCGGTGACCTCGACCATCGGTCCGGTGTCGACCGGCGACCGTGGCGTGCAGTCCGGCAATTTCCACGCGCCGATCGTGATCGGCGCATCGTCGAGCGTGCCGAACACTTCAGCCGCGTGAAACGTGCCGTCCGGATCGATGCACACGAGCGCGAGTGCGAAGTCGCCATCGAGCTCGAGGTCGTAACTCGTCGTGGCGCCGTCGTCGTGACCACTCAGCGAGTGCCACGGACCGTAGCCGATCGCGTACGCGAACAGCTTCGGGTGGCTCGGCGCGACGAGCGGCACCGAGACCGTGTTGGTGCTGCAGGCAGCGAGCGCGATGGCGAGCAGCGCCTTCACGGCGTCGAGATGCCGGCTCCAGAAATCAAGTTGATGTTCTCGTTCCAGCGCCGAACCTCGAGCGAAAGGAAGGGATTCGCGACCATCCACGACGGATCATAGCCGTCGAAGTCGACATCGAAGTCGATCGTCGAAGTGTGGTGACGCTCGAGCCACAGCTTCGACTTCGACACGTCGAGCGTCGACTGCTGATTATCGATCGTGACCAACACGTCCGTGTAGAAGTCCGAAAACGGAGTCCAGGAGGCGCCGAGCTCGCCGGGTCGGGTGCCGTAGTCCGTCAACCTGGGCAGGAGCTGAAACCCCGGCACGGACCGATCGAAGCTCGAAGAGATGGCGCCTCGAAATGAGGCTGGTGGCGCCGTGATCTCGAACACGAACCTTTGCTGATCGCCTGTAGCAAGCTGATCCCGCGGGACGAAGAGCGCAGTCGTGTGGTCCGGTGGGCTCCAACGGTGAAATGCACCTCGAGAGGTGAGCAGGTCCGTCGTGACCGACGCGCCTTCGTCCGGCTGGAGATCGGCGGAGTACCCCTGCGTGATCATCGGCTCGCCCTGGGCTCCGACAGCAAGCGTTCCGAGATCAGTTCCACCAACGATCTCCACATCGTGGTCTACCAAGATCCGATTGTTGGTCGGGTCGATCGTGATGAGGTCGTGAACGCCTTGCCACGTCGTGAATGTCCCAGGCACACCGGCGTGCAGCGTGTGACCTATCGTATCGAGGTCGAGGCCGGCATCGACGTCGGCCGTCGCTGTGAACACTACGTCTGTCGTCGACGGTGGCGGTAGGAATCCGCTGACGCGAACGCAGTCCGGCACCGTCCATGCTCCTAGCGTGACAGTCGCATCGTCGACGGTGCCGAACACTTCCGAGACGAAGAATGTCCCGTTCGCGCGCTTACACGCACCGACGAGCTCGAACTCGTCCGTGACGTCGATCTGATACGTCGTCGCATTCTCGTTGACGTCGTAGGTACCGGCCACCGGCTTCCAGCCGGCCGTGCCGACCTTCAACGTCATGAGCATCGGTTGCCCCGTCACGGTCACCGGAACCGGCGGCGCCGAATTCGTCCCGCACGCGACAAAGATCAAAAGAGCCACATGAACGAACCGCATACGGTTCGTTGGTGGCTCGGACGAGCCAGATCCGTCTACGCCAACCGACACATAGCGAATTTACTCGATCACGACATCGTTGATCGGGAGAAACGTACGCTCGCGCACCATGCGCGCGTCGGTGATCGGCTCAGCGCGGAGGGTCCGGTAACCAAACAACTGCGAGCGCGCGCTCCGTATCGATCACACCGAGCAATGCCGCGGCCGCATCGCGATCGTGACGATACGTCTCGATCACGTCGAGCGCATCGCGCGCCGTCGCGAACCGCTGGTCCGGCTTGCGCGCGATCAGCTTCGCCATGAACGCCTCGAGCACCCGGTCGATCTTCACGTCGGGCGCGCGCACGGAGATCGGTGGTGGATCCTTGTCCATCTTCGCGACCGCGACCTCCATCGCCGTGCCCTCGAACGGCGACGTCCCCGACAACATCTCGTACAGCATGATGCCGAGCGCGTAGAGGTCGGCGCGGTGATCGACCGGCTCGGCGCGCGCCTGTTCGGGCGCCATGTAGAGCGGCGTGCCGACGATCATGCCGGTGCCGGTGAGCTTCTCGATCGTGCCGTCCTTTTCGACGAGCGCGGCGATCCCGAAGTCGACGATCCGCGCGGTCTCGACGCCGCTAGCGTCGCGCTCGACGATCACGTTGTCGGGCTTGAGATCGCGATGCACGAGTCCCATCGCATGCGCGTGGTCGAGCCCGCGCAACAGGTGCGCGACGAACCGCACGATCCGCCCGGTCTCGAGCGGGAACTCGTCCATGATCTTGTCGAGGCTCTTACCTTCGACGAGCTCGAGCACCATGACCTGCTTGCGATCCTCGGTCTCGCCGACATCGAGCACTGCGGCGACATTCGGATGCGCGAGCCGCGCCGCGACCTTCGCCTCGCGCTGGAATCGCGCCATCAGCGCGGGCTCGTGCATCAGGTGCTCGTGCATCACCTTCAGTGCGACCTGGCGGTTCAGCTTCGTATGGCTCGCGCGGTAGACCACGCCCATCGCGCCGGCGCCGAGCTCGGCCTCGACCCGGTAGCGCTCGAGCACGATCGTGCCGACCTCCAGCGCTGCAGGTGGCGGCCGCGTAGGCGTGCGCTTGCGCTCAGTTGTCTCGATACCTCCTACTCCCAAGCGCGTTCGCTTGCCGCGGTTGGTCTCGTCCACGCTGCGAGTGTACAGTCGCGTCGCTCATCATGCCCACTCGCGTCGGCGGCGACATCGAAGTTCAGCAGTTCGGCTACGCCGGAGACGACAAGGGAAAGCGCCTGCTGTTCCCGCACGCGACGAGCCACAAGGTGGAAGGCCAGAGCGGCACCGCGCAATACGGCGCCGCGGAGTGCACGTTCGAGAAGCTCGAGGGCCAGCTCGGGGCGCTGCGCTGGGAGGCCGAGTCGGCGTCGATCGGCGGCGCATGGCTGAAGTCCACGACGGGCCGCTACAACATCACGGCCGATCGAATCGAGATGCCACACGGGCTCCGGCTCGTCCGTGCGGCCGATATCGCCGCCGGTGGCCGGATGGAGCTGGTGTCGCCGCACGTGTCGTTCACCGAGCTCCGCGTCGACATCCACGGTCCTTTCGGCCGCAGCACGCCACCGCCGATGCCTACCTCGACGATGTTGACCGGGCCGCTACCTCAGCTCTCGCCGACGCGCCGGCAGGAGAAGCTGCGCTTCCTCGATTCGCTCACCGGTCGGATCTATCTGACGATGAAGGTCCAGCTCGATCTGCCGGTCGTCGGTGTGCGTACGCTCGACCAGCAGCTCCGGATCCCGATCCAGGAAGGAAGCCTCGACTTCCGCGCGCTCGAGGACAGCCTCGACTGGCTCGAGGGCGCATTCCTCGACATCGATCACGACAACGACAAGCTCAAGGTTCGCTGGAAGGTGCCGATCTTCGGCTCGTCGCACGACCTGATCACGTGGCAGCTCGATCAAGACGCCGCGACGCTCGCCGCGTTCGGCCGGGTCCCGGTGCGCTCGCTGACGGACTTCCGGACCGGCAAGCCGGGACCCCAAAAGGAAAAAGAGAAGCCGAAGAACGACGGCGTGCTGAAGTCGTTCAAGGTCGACGGGATCGACGTCGCGCTGTCGCTGATCGCACCGCGCAACCTGGAGGTCGGCCAGGGCTTGATCGCCTTCGGCGGCGAGGATCAACCCGGCATGGTCGATCTCAAGGTCTCGGGCGCGCTCGCGAGCAACGGTCCGGGAACGCTGCGCGGCGCGATCGGCAGCATCGACACGACGATCAAGGACGTCCGCATGGGCCCCGCGGAGCTCACGTGCGACCGGCTTCACTTCGACGGGCTCGACGAGCTCGAGGTCACGTTCGACGGCTACCGGCCGACGCAGATCTCGATGGTGATCCATCGCGTGACCGCGTCGAACCTCGCGATCAAGCTCGGCTAGATCTCGATCAGGTCGAGAGAAGGATCGAGGTGAGCGAGATCATCTGGATCCGAGGTCAGGCCTATTTCGGACGGACCATATCCTCGGGGACGACCCAGCGATCGAAGTCCGTTGCGCTCACGCCGAGCGCTTCAGCGGCCTGCTTCAGCGTCGTGCCGTCGTGGTGCGCCTGCTTCGCGATCTTCGCTGCCTTGTCGTAGCCAACGTGCGGCGCGAGCGCCGTCACGAGCATCAAGCTGCCATGCAGCTTCCTCGAGATCTCGTCGCGGTTCGGCTCGAGCCCTCGCGCGCAATGCTCGTCGAACGACGCGCACGCATCGCCGAGCAAGCGCACCGACTGCAGCGCCGCATGCGCGACGAGCGGCTTGTAGACGTTGAGCTCGAAGTTGCCCGACGCACCGGCGACCGCGAGCGCGGTGTCGTTGCCGAGCACCTGCGTGCACACCATCGTCATCGCCTCGCACTGCGTCGGGTTGACCTTGCCCGGCATGATCGAGCTCCCCGGCTCGTTCTCCGGAATCGTCAGCTCGCCGATCCCACACCGCGGTCCGCTCGCGAGCCAGCGCACGTCGTTCGCGATCTTGATCAGCGACGTGGCGAGCGTGCGCAGCGCACCGTGCACGAACAACACCGCATCGTGCGACGCGAGCGCCTGGAACTTGTTCGGTGCGGTCACGAACGGTTGGCCCGTCAGCTCCGCGAGCTTCGCCGCGATTCGCACCGCGAAGTCGGGATGCGCGTTCAAGCCGGTGCCGACGGCCGTGCCGCCTTGCGCGAGCTCGTAGACTTGACCGAGCGCCGCGCGGATCGCCGCGAGCCCGTGATCGAGCTGCGAGACCCAGCCCGAAATCTCCTGGCCGAGCGTCAGCGGCGTCGCGTCCTGCAAATGCGTGCGCCCGATCTTCACGATATCCGCGAACGCATCCGCCTTCGTCGCGAGCGTCGCGCGCAGCGCCGCCACTGCCGGAACGAGGTGCGTGACGATCCGATCGGCGAGCGCGAGGTGGATCGCGGTCGGAAATGCATCGTTCGTCGACTGCGCCATGTTGACGTGATCGTTCGGATGCACCGGCTGCTTGCCGCCGCGCTTGCCGGTCGCGACCTCGTTCGCGCGGCTCGCGATCACCTCGTTGACGTTCATGTTCGTCTGCGTGCCGCTGCCGGTCTGCCA
>JBDUAS010000557.1:0-2570 GCA_040004535.1 Deltaproteobacteria bacterium | reverse complement strand
GCTCACGCTCGACGAGAACAAGCAGACCGACAACGCGCTGTTCTACTACCGCAAGTTCCTCTCCGACGCGCCCGCCGATGCGGCGCAGCGCAAGGCCGCGACCGATCGCGTGAAGCAGCTCGAGTCGGAGAAGCTCGAAGCCGACCTGAACGGCAAGCCGGCCGACACGACGAAGCCGACCGACACGACGACGAACGTCGCGACGACGACGAAGCCGACCAAGCCCGAGATCAAGATCAAGCCCGCTGGCACGTATCAGTCGACCGAGTTCCAGCACCAGGTCGTCGAGGACGCGCCTCCCGGCAAGCCGCTCGACATCTCCGCGTTCGTGCCCGAGGACTCGGGCTGGACGGTCACGCTCTACTACCGCGCCGCCGGTGACGCGACGTTCGTCGCAAAGCCGATGGCGTGGCACTACCACCAGCTGATCGCGCGCGTCCCCGCGTCGAAGGTGACCGGCTCGTCGATCCAGTACTACATCGAGGTCAAGGATCAGGCCGGCACGGTCGTCACGCGCTCCGCGAAGTCGACGAGCCCGAACCTGATCAACCTCGACGCCACCGCGCAGCAGCACTACTTCCCGGACTTCACCGACGAAGCCGAAGGCAAGACCGGCACCACCGAGGCGCGCCATCACGACGACGAGGATCCGCTCGACAAGAACAAGCACACCGAGGAGCCGGTCGAGGCGCCGCAGCCCGTCGGTCCGCCGGGGGAAGGTTTCACCGACGTCGGCTCCCACAAGTTCGTGACGGCCAAGTGGGTGGCGACGGCCAGCGCGGTCGCGCTCGTCGGTATCGGCGTCACGTTCGCGGTGATGGCCGGCAATCAGGCGAGCGCGCTGTCCGACGATACGAGGATGGTGCATGGCACGTGCACCGCGCTGCCCTGCCCGTTCGATTCGTATGACGCCGATATCCAGAGTGCGGGTCAGCGCGATCAGACGATCTCGAACGTCGCGATCACGTTCGGCGTGATCGGCGCGGTCGCGGCGGGCTACTTCTGGTATCGCGAGGTCTCGACCAAGAAGCACGGCGAGACCTCGGCGAAGGCGACCTCCGCATCGCCGGAGATGACGTGGATGGTCGCGCCGAGCTTCGGCGATCACTACTCGGGCGCGGCTGCCGCGGTCAGGTTTTAGGAAACGACGATGAAGACCCTCGCTTTGGTTTGCTTCGCCCTGTGTGGCGCGTGCAGCTCGTACTCGCCGGATCTCGGCGCGGTTCCGTTCGCGTGCGGCATGTCGGATCCCAAGTGCCCCGATGGCTACGACTGCGTGCCGCTCGGCAGCGGTGGCCAGATGGAATGCCTGAAGGCCGGTGGCACCGCGCCCGATGCCGGTAGCAACAGCGGCCAGTGCGCCGATGACTCGAACCTCGAGCCGAACAACGACGGCGCGCACGCGTACATGATCAACTCGCTACCGGGCGGCAAGCTGATCCTCGCGGGTCTCGCGATCTGCCCGGCCGGCGACAAGGACACCTACGAGCTGACCCAGGCGACCGCCGGTCAGACGCTCCAGGCGGACATCGAGTTCGATCCGAGCCAGGCGACGCTGACGGTCAACATGATCACGATGGCAGGCATCACGACGAAGGCCGGCACGGCGAACGGGTCGGGCAAGGCGACAGCGACGATCGTCGGGATTCAGGGTGGTGCGCAGTACGTCCAGGTACTCGTGTCACCTACGGCGGGAACCATGACGACGAACGGTAACTACAAGCTCACGCTCTCGCTGATGTGATCAAGCAGCGAGCTTGAACGACCACCGCCGGACTTCGGCGGCGAGCTCGTTGTCGTTTCCGATTCGCTGGGTAAGCTGCGCGAGCGCACGCGCAGCGCCCGGGTGATCCGAGCGCTCCCAGCACGCCCGCAGCTCCAATCGGAGCAGTGCGATCTCTTTGGCTTCGGCGTAGCTCATCGCGACCTCCACTTTGCAAACCGTCGGCCCACGATTAACTGCGCGCAATCTGGGTCGGGTGGCAAGTTTTCTGATCCAGTTGCCTGTGAATTTGACGCCCAGATGGCCGAAACATTCGGTTGTTTGACGGATGTCCGAATTGGGAGTTACCTTGTGGGAAATCCGCGTCTTTTTAGGGGAGACTGGTAACCAATGAGCCGTATCGGTGAGCTCCTGGTGCGAGAGAAAATGCTCTCGCTCCAGCAGCTTCAACAGGCGCAAGACGAGGCCAAGCGCACCGGCAAACGGCTGGGCGCCACGCTCGCGCGTCTCGGTTACGTCAACGACCAGGCGCTGACCCAGTTCGTCGCGAAGCAGTACAGCCTGCCGTCGATCAACCTCGGCGAGATCGAGATCGACATCTCGGTCCTGAAGCTCGTGCCGCGCGAGATCTGCGAGAAGCATCAAGTCATCCCGGTCCGCCGCAACGGCCCGACCCTGATCGTCGCGATGGCGGACCCGTCGAACATCTACGCGATCGACGAGCTCAAGTTCCTCACCCAGTACAACATCGAGCCGGTCGTCGCGTCCGAAGCCGGCGTCGAGTCGGCGCTATCGCGCTACTACGACAAGGGCCCCGACCTCGACCAGATGGTCGGCGAGCTCGACG
>JBDUAS010000287.1:0-8602 GCA_040004535.1 Deltaproteobacteria bacterium | reverse complement strand
CGCGAGGACCACGAGCTTCTTGTCTTGATCGGCCGGCACCGCGTCGAGGATCGACGACACCGAACCGACGACCTGGTGGGCCTTGTCCCGGTTCGTGGCGAGCAACGCGTCGACGATCTGTGGCACTTGGTCAGGGCGATCGGCGGCGATGAACGTGCGGCCGGCGTAGCCGCGGCCGAAGTTGTCGTCCGAGACCTTCATCCACTTGCGCGACTCGTACGCGTCGTGACCTTCGGACCGGAGCTGCTTGATGTCGTACTCGAACGGATCGGCGACGATGTAGCGGACGACGATGACCGCGGCGGCGATCGCGAGCAGGCCCGAGATCACGACGACCGCACGCGAGTCGCGAAAGCCGATCAGCTTGACGAGCACCCGGCCGACGAACGGCTCGCTGTGGTACGTGCGCGACTTGCTGCCGACCGCGATCATCAGCGCCGGCAACAGCGCGTACGAAGCGATCCAGCACAACAGCATGCCGATCGCGCCGATCACGGCGAAGTCTGCGAAGCCCTTGAAGCTGGTCGCCGCGAGCGAGCCGTACGCGATCGATGCGCCCAGCGACGCGATCGCAGTCGGCCGTAGCGTGTGAACGATCGCCTGCGCCAAGGACTCGTCGACGTCGTCGGTCCTCCGCCGCTCCTCTTGATAGCGCGCGATCAACAGGATCCCGTAATTGACGCCGTTGCCGGCGATGATCGCGCCGAGGAACGCGGTCGCAGCGTTCAGGTGGCCGACCGTGAGTGCGGCAGCGCCAAACGCCGCCGCGGTCGCGACCGCGATCGTGCTGACGAGCAACACGAGTAACGTCGCCGAGCGGAAGTACAGCGCGAGCACGAGTCCGACGAGCAGCGCGGTGACGATGCTAGACAGCACGATGCCGTTGGAGATCGCGGAGTGCTCCGACACGGCCGTGACGATCGAGCCGGTGTAGCCGAGCACGACGCCGGGATGCGCCGCCATCAACGACGCGCGCATCTTCTCGAGCCGCGCGATCAGCTCCTTGCCGCGATCGATGTCGGTCGTCCGGAACGCGATCCGGACCTCGAGCATCGCGACCTTGCCGTCCTTGCTGACGTGACTCGAGCGGGCGAGCCGGGCCTCTGCATCGCGGCGCTTCGCGCGGAGCTCGTCGAGCTGTTTCTGCGCCGCCTCATCCGCGGTGCTGGCGTCGTCGAGATCGACGTAGAGAGGATTTGCGTGGAGCTTTGCCGACTTGATCCGCTCCGCAAGCGCGTCGCGCGCGGTCTCGAGATCGGCGAGCGGCACGAACAAGAACCGGCGGTCGCTCAGAAAGCCGCGGATCTCGGCGTCGTCGTCCTCGACCTCGATCACGAGCTGCTTCGGCAGCGCACGCAATTCAGTCGCGAGCTCCTTCGCGACCACGGCGCGGGCCTCGGGAGTCGGGGCTTCGACGACGTACAACATCGTGTCGGTCGCCTTCACGCGCGCTTCGAGTCGGCGCAGATCCTTCACGGCCGGCGCGTCTTGGGGGAGCAGATACGAGAAGTCGGCGTACAGCGGCAGCTTGAACGCGATCAGATAGCCGGCGAGGCCGAGCACCGCGAGGTGCCCCACGATCACGGCCACGACATGACGACGCAGCCATGCGACGTAACGACGAGACAGGACCTCTGGAGACTGCGGCATGACGACGGCGGGGCGGACTATGGCACTAAGTGGCGGCGAGATCTCGTCCGTCCTTACCGAGGACGAGACGCCATTCGAGCACGAGCCCGACCACAACGAGCGGGATGATCTGGAGCGCGTGATAGAGCAGGGCGAACGCGAGCGCATCCGTATCGGGAATTCCCAGAAGATGCGTGCCGGCGAGCACACCGACCTCGAGCGCACCGACGCTCGCGGGGGTTGACGGCGCGGTGATCGCGAGGTTCAGCGTGAACAGGACCAGCAGGCCCGCCGGAATCGGCATCGCGATGCCGACGGCGTAGGCGACGAGCCAGATCATCGCCCAGTCCGCGATCCACACGACCGACAGCGTGAGGATCGACAGGATCAACCGGCGACCGCTGCGCAGGACGTGCATGCCGGCGATGAACCGGCCGAACCACGACGTCGGGTCCTTGACCCGGCCGACCGCGATGAAGAGGCCAATGAACGCCGCGAGCGCGAGCCCCGAGCAGATCAGGATCGAGTCTGTGACCCATGCCGGGAGATCCGGTAGCAACCACGGCAACGGCGCCACGAACATGAGGATCGTGACGCCGTCGAGCAGCTTCTCGGCGATCGCGACGGCGGCGATATCCGCCGTCGGCACGCCATCGCGCTTCTTCAGCAGCCACACCCGCAGGAGCTCACCGGCGCGCGCGGGCGCGAGCACGGACGCCGCGAACGCGACGATCGTGTAGCGAGTCAGGCGCAGCGTCGAGACGTCGTAGCGAGGTGCGAGCATGATCCGCCAGCACACGGCCTTGCCGAGCAAGAGGACGTAGTTGACGACCGCCGCGACCGCGAGCGGCCACAGCTTCGCGTGCGCGAGGTCAGCGCCGAGATCGGCCCAATTGACCTTGCGGACGAAGAACCACAAGCACGCAACGACCGCGAGGATCGCGACGACGCGGATAATTCGATTGAGGCGGGGAGTCACGCCATGCGCGCGGCGCGCGCGGCCTGGCGGCGCTCTGCACGCCCGAGCGCGCGCTCTTCGATCGCCGCGCAGTACTCGTCACGCACGCGGTCGGCGAGACGGTCCCAGTCGTAGCCGAGCGCGGCCTTGCGGTTGATCTCGCCCTGGCGGCGACGCGTGCTCGGATCGAGCTTCACGACCGCGGTGATCTGATCCGCGAGCGCGGCGGCGTTGCTCGGCGGCACGAGGTACGAGCCGTCGGGGATCGCGACCTGGCGATAGCCATCGATGTCGGAGCAGATGATCGGCTTTGCGGCCGACATCGCCTCGAGCAGTACGATGCCGAACGACTCCTGGCCGGTCGACGGCGCGACGAACGCGTCGCACTCGCGATACAGCTGGACGAGCCGATCGAAGTTGACCGCGCCGTGATAGCGCAGGCCGGGCAGTTGCGGTGGCGGTTCGGCCTGGCCGAGCTCACCGGCGACGTCGAGCGTCACGTTGACGCCGCGATCGATCAGCGTGCGGTACGCGTCGAACAGGTAGCGCGCGCCTTTGCGGACGTCGCCGATCCGGCCGACGAACAGCAGGCGCAGCGGGCTGTGGGCCGCCGAGTCGTGCAGCTTCGTCGGCGCGGGAGTGAAGATGCCGGTCGGCACGCCGTTCGGGATCACCGACAGCGGGCGCTTCCACACCATCGACGCGTAGCGGGCGGCGGCCGGGCTGACCGCGATCGCGCGCTGGAAGAACGGGAACATCGTGTAGCCCCACATCCGGCGCGCGAACGTGAAGGAGCGGGACTCCTCCTCGGCGTACGCGTGGAACGTGGCGACGTGCGGGATCTTGCGGGTCATCCACACGGACCAGTACGACAGCGACGGCTGCGCCGGCTCGTGGATGTGGATGACGTCGAACTTGTTCTGGCGAAAGAACTTCGCGACCTGCCAAGGTCGCACGAAGATGCCGAGCTGGTTGTCCGAGCCGTTCGCGGGGATGTTGACCACGCCCGGGAACGTCTTCGTATCCTCATCTTTGACCGGACCCGAGGCGGGGCCAACGATCGTGACCTCGTCACCCCGGCGGCGGAGCGCGGTGGCCAGCTGTTGCGCGTGGTGCTTCACACCGCCACACGGCGAGGCCAGGTCGTACGTGACCATCATGCAGACCCGCAGCGGCTCGCGCCATGTCGGCTTGACCGACGGAGCGCTCTCGACTGCAGAAGCTGGGCGTCGGTTAGGCAAAACCATGAGCTTTAGGGGCGCACCGTATCGGAATCAGGAGCCAGGTCAAGTGTCGATGATCTAGACAATACGAGCAGATCCGACAGTTGGCAGTGCCCGATAGGGCCTGGTCTATTCAATTGCCGGAGGGTGCCGCATCAGCGTGCCCGAGAAGGCTCCACGAACACCACTTTCTGGATTTCGCGGGCCTCCCATTCCTTCATCCAAGCGGTCGACCGATAGCGGTCCCACAGGTCGGCGGCGATCGTGACGACCGGTCCTTCGAGGTCGGTTCGCGCGGCGACGCGGAGTGCGGCCACGACGTTCACACCGGTCGAACCACCCACCGTCAAGCCCTCCTCTTTGACGAGGCGTTCGACCATCGCGAACGCCTCCGCGTCGTGGATCTTCTCGGCGTGATCGACCGCCTCGCGATGAAGGTTCGTCGGCACGCTGGCCGAGCCGATACCTTCGACCGCGAACGGTCCATCGGGGCCGAGCGTGCCGGTGTTGATCCATTCGCCAAGGCCCGAGCCATACGGATCGGCGAGCACGACCTGAATCCCGGGCACGTGCTCCTTGAGGTAGCGGCCCACGCCACTGATCGTGCCGCCGGTGCCCGCGGCCGACACGAACGCGCCGATCGCGCCGTTCATCTGGGTCAAAATTTCGGGGCCGGTCGCCGAGAAGCTCTTGCCGCCGTAGTGCGCGTCGAGGTTCGCCGGATTGTGGAACTGGTTCGCGAGGAACCAGCCGTTCTCTTCGGCGAGGCGCGCGGCGACGTTGCGAAAGTTGTCGGGGCTCTTGATGCCGCCGGGCTTGGCGAGCAGCACCTGCGCACCGAGCTGACTGAGCTGCGCACGCTTGTCGACCGCGACGCGTTCCGGGATGACGCACACGCAGCGATAGCCGCGCGAGCCCGCGAGCAGCGCGAGCCCGACCCCGGTGTTGCCCGCGGTGCCTTCGACGATCGTCATCTGTGGATCCGAATGGGGCACGAGCACGCCGCGTGCTTCGGCATCGAGGATCAGCGCGCGCGCGGTGCGGTCCTTGATCGATCCGCCCGGGTTGAGGTGCTCGCACTTCACGAATACGCGATTCGGAAGGCCACGCGCGACGCGCTTCAGCTCGATCATCGGCGTGTTGCCGATCGCCTCGATGACATCCATTGCCGCGGGAACGTACACCATGCGGCCGGAAGGCCCTTGCGATGTGACACGTTGTGATACATGATGTATCACGTCGTGACACGAAAACACCCACCCACCGACGAGCCCGAGAATAAAGACCGCGTGATCCACACGCGCGTGCCCGAGTCGCTCGAAGCCGAGCTGCGAGAACGCGCGCAGGCGCTCGGGATGTCGGTCTCGAACCTCGTCCGCAACGTGCTCGGTCATGCCTTCGGCTTGGTCGGCGATGTCGTCGCCGATTCGCACGCGATCGCGCGGGCCGCGAAGGGCGGCGTTCCGGTCGCGACGAACGCCGGTGCGTCCGGTGGATCTGAAGTCTCGGTCGCGGCCGTTCCGGTCGCGATCGCGGACGTGCTCGCGTGGCAGGCGATCGTGCTCGGCAAGAACGCCGTGTGCGCGCGTTGCAACGAGATCCTTCCGAAAGGCGCGGCCGCCGCGATCGGGCTCGCCGAGTCCGGTGGGGGTCGCGTGATCATCTGTACCCCTTGTCTCGAGGAGCTGCGCTGATGACGAACGCAGAGCTAATGGAGCAATTGTTGGCGCCGGTGCGCGAGGCCGCGCGCCTCGTCAAGCATGTCGGCACGCGGCTCGATGCGATGGCGCTCGATCTCGCGCGCGACGGCGGAGCGCTCGTCCGCAACGCGCAAGCGCTCGGCGATGCCGCGGCCGATCAAGTCACGACGTTCGTGCGCGCGACGCCGCGCGTGACCAAGCTCGCGCAAGTCGCTGCAGCGTTGTTCGCGCGCCAGCGCTGGCTCGCGATCGCGAACGCCGCGAAGACCGGTGACGCGCGGTTGCAGCCCGAAGATCACCGCGACCTCGCGCGCCGCACGGCCGAATACGCCGCCGAGCTCCGCGGTGGCATCGCGAAGCTTGGCCAGCTCGCCTCGTGCAGGCCAGACCTCGTCGGGCCGATCTGGGCGAGCGAGCTCGCGAAGCTGCAGGATGAAGTGCCACCGATCGACGCAGAGCTGATCCGCGCGCGGATCGAAGCAGAGCTCGGCGTACCGCTCGAGACCGTGTTCGCATCGTTCGACGACGTGCCGCTCGCCGCGGCATCGCTCGCGCAAGTTCACGCCGCGACGCTGCTCGATGGCACGAGTGTCGTCGTCAAGGTTCAGGTCCCCGGCATCGAGGACGTGATCGCCGCCGACATCGCGGCGCTGCGCGCGATCGCGAGCTCGCTCGGCGAGATGCCGGGCGTCGATCTCGCGACGCTCGCCGCGGAGCTCGCGCGCGCGCTCGCGGTCGAGCTCGACTACACCGCGGAAGCTGCGGCGCTCTCCGCGTATCGCGGCCCCGTCACGGTGCCGCGCCCGATCACCGGCGCCTCGACCGCGCGGGTGTTGACGATGACGCGCATCGTAGGCGAGCGCCTCACCGCGTGGCTCGATCGCGCGACGCCCGCCGAACGCGATCGCTTGCTCGGCGAGCTCGTCGGCGAGGTCGCCGCGCAGATCCTCGTGCGCGGTCAGGTCCACGCCGATCCGCATCCCGGCAACTTCCTCGTGTCCAGCGACGGTAAGCTGGCTCTCCTCGATTTCGGCTGCATGCTCGAGCTCTCGGCCGCCGATCGAGCCGCGTACGCGCGCCTCGTGATCGCGATCGCAGGCGCCAACCATGCAAGTGCGGGGAGTGAGCTGACTCACCTCGGTTTCACGTGTGACGATCCCGTCGCTCTCGTCGCGCTCACGTCATCGCTGGTTGGCGCGCTGAAGCCAGATACGAAGGTCTCCGAGCTCGACTGGCAACGCGCGTTCGCGGATCAGATCGCACACGCCAAGACTCTCGGTGGGTTGCAGATTCCACGCTCGTTCGTCCTCCTCGGTCGGGTGCTCGCCTCCGTCGCGGGACTGCTTGCCACGTACAAGCCCCGTCTCGCACTGCACCCATTGATCGCGAGCCATCTCGCGTCCGCGATCGTATACAAGGAGGCATGACTTCTCGCCTTGCTTGCGTGCTCCTCCTCACGTCGCTCGCCGCCTGCGGCGGCAGCGACAACAAAACCACCGATGCGGGCAACGGATCGGGCTCCGGTTCCGCCGCTCCGATGATCACGATCACTGGGTCGACCGTCGAGAAGGGCACGAGCACGAGCCCACTGTCCGGCGTCATGGTCAGCGCGTACCAGAACAGTGACGAGAATACGGCGCTAGCGACCGCATCTTCGGACACTGCCGGAAATTTCACGCTGACGATTACTACGAACGGTCATCCACTCGACGGCTTTTTGAAAGCCACCGTCTCGGGACACTGGGATACGTATCTGTATCCGCCGGTCGCGCTGACCGCGGACTACAGCGGTGCGACGATGAACATGGTCACCGATTCAACAGTGAGCCTCCTGTCGGGGACGCTCTGCCGGCACGCTATCGACAACACCAAAGGCGTGATCGCGGTCGAGGTTGTCGACGCTGCCATGATGCCAGTTGCCGGTGCCTCGGTCGCCAGCAATCCAGTCGCAGCTGACTATTGCTACAATGCGACCAACGGGTTTCCCGATTCAACTCTGATGATGACCACGACGAGCGGCATTGGCTACATGCTCGATGTCAGCGGCCCGGCGACGGTTTCGGCGACGAAGAGTGGAACTACCTTCGCCTCGCACCCGGTGAAAGCCCGCGTAGGCACGGTCACCACGACATTGATCGTAGCGCAATAGCGCCTACGGCTTGTATTCGAAGGCGCCCATGTCGCTCGCAGCGCCCTGAGGCCGCGCGACGCCAAGAAAATCGAATGGGTCATCGGGCTGAGCTTCAGCGGCGTCGATTGCCGGGCTCGTGCTCGAGAGCGCGAAGTTGTGATTGGCAACGTCGACGAGCTTGGGGTCGACGTTGACGAGGTTGCTAGCGCCCGTGAGTGGTGCGTTCTGCGGCATGGCGATGCTGTAGTAGGCCTGGCAAGCCGCACCCGCCGCACCCGTCGCGACATCAGCCCCGTTCGTGGTCAAAAGTACCGAATCATGAACGCAGACACCGACGGAAACGCCACCTGCAATGCAACTCGGCGTACCGCTGGCCGCGCATCGCAGGGGGGCATTCACGAACGTTGTGAACGTTGCCGTGGCCGTACCGACGCTGCTGTTCCCCAGGAATGAGCCACCGATGAGCGCGCTCTCGGTTCCAGTCACGTTCATGTTCGAGATAATGCTGTTTCGCACACTGATCACGCCACCGGCACCGACGGCGGCGAGCCCATCTCCCACGTCGAAGCTCGACCTATCGATGTTCACCACCGAAGGAGCAATTGCGTAGATCTGGTAGCGACTCGGATCGCGCAATTTCGAGGTCGTTTCCGCCATTGTCACCGTGCAGGGGTACGCGAATAGGCCGTTTCCCATCGCGTCGATCGTGACCTGCTGCAGCGAGAGCTTCGCTGTAGGGCCGCTAGCAACCGTACGGCAGTCGATCGCTGTTCCCGGGTTTCCAGTATTCAAGTTCGTGATCTTCGCACCAACGATCGTGACGTCAGCCCCGTCGTTAATCTCGAATCCTGTTGCTGCGGACCCAGCCGTGACCGTCGATCCTGTCCCCAATATGCGAACGCTCTTGTTTGCAATCGTCAGGTTCGCCACGTAGCTACCCGGCGCAAGCTTGACGGTGTTT
>JBDUAS010000556.1:0-2581 GCA_040004535.1 Deltaproteobacteria bacterium | reverse complement strand
GAAGCGCGCAACAAGCTCGACTTCGATCTGTCGGCGCGGTGGTACGCGATCGCGCTCGAGAGTACCCAGTGGCCCGAGGAGGATCGTCGTGCCCTGCGCACCCAGCTCGCGGACGCGCTCGCCGATGCCGGCCGGCCGCGCGAGGCCGCCGATCAATTCAAGGCCGCGGCCGACGGTGCGGATGCCGCGAGCCGGCTCGAGCTCCACCGCCGGGCAGCGGGCGCGCTGCTCCAGTCGGGCTACATCACCGAGGGCATGGAGCTGACCCGCGTCGTGCTCGCGGGCGTCGGCCTCGACATGCCGAAGACGGCGCTGCGCGCGCTGATCTCGATGCTGTGGCGGCGGGCGTGGCTGCGCGTACGCGGGCTCGGGTTCACACCGCGCAAGGTCAGCGAGATCAGCCAGGCCGAGCTGACCCGCGTCGACGTGTGCGAGGGTGTGTCATTCGGCCTGGCGCTCGTCGACACGTTCCGGTCGATGGATTTCGGGTCGCGGTTCCTCGCGTCGGCGCTCCGGCTCGGCGAACCGTGGCGCGTGTCGCGCGCCCTCGCGATCGAGGCCGACTTCCTCGCCGCGACCGCGCAGAACAAGCGCGCGCTCGCGTTGCTCGATCGACTCGAGCAGCTCACTCCGACCCTCGATGCCGCGCAGGCCGACTCGCAGCTGCTGACGACGCGCGGGTTGATCGACTTCTTCGTCCATAACCGGTTCCGCCGCGCGCTCGAGACGCTGACGGAAGCGGTCGCGCGCTATCGCACCGTCGTCGGCCGGATGGGCTTCGAGCTCGATACGGTGACGCTGTTCTGTTGCTGGTCGCTCTACTACATGGGCGAGGTCGGCGAGCTCGCGCGGCGCGTCCCCGCGATGGCCGAGGCCGCGGTGCGCAACGGCAATCGCTATACCGCGGTCACGCTGCGCTGCGCGTTCCCGGTCGCGTGGCTCGCGCGCAAGAGCGCCGACGAGGTCGAGGCCGAGCTCGACTCGGCGTTGCAGTCGTGGAACATGCCGGAGGGCAGCTTCCAGCTCCAGCACCTGTTCGCGCTGTGCTCGCGCGTGGATCTCGCGCTGTACCGCGGCGATCCGGAAGCGGCGACGCCGTTGATCGAGGCTGCGTGGAAACCGATGCGGCGCTCGTTGATCGACCGGCCGCCGCTCCACCAGCTCCTCGTCAACTCGACGTTCGGTCGCCACGCGCTCGCGTGCGCGGTGGCGGCGCCTGCAGGCTCGAGCCGGCGCAAAGAAGCACTCGCGATCGCGCGGCGCTACGCGAAGAAGTCCAAGAAGCCGCGGTCGCCGCTGATGTACGCGGCGGCGCTGATGCTCGAGGGCGCGGTCGCCGAGATCGAGGGTCGCCAGGAGCTCGCGATCACCGCGTATCGTGAGGCCGCGGCCGGGATGGACGAGCGCGAGACGATGTTGTTCAGCCACGCCGTGCGTGCGCGGCTCGGTCCGCTCGTCGGTGGCGACGAGGGTGCGGCGATCACGGCGCGGGCGATGACCTGGCTCGACGGGCAGGGCGCGCGCGATCCGGCGACGATGTTCGCGATGTTGTTGCCGGGGCCGCGCTGATGTGGACTGCGACCCGCGAGCTTTCGGTGTTCGCACCGATCGCGGACCGATCCACGCTCGAGCAGCGGCTCGCGGCGATCGACGCGGCGCTCGACAAAGAGATCGCGAGCACCGAGCCATTCTCGCCGGCTGCCGTGCCCGACGTTCACTTCATGCGGTTCGTCATCATCCCCGACGCCGAGCTCGGCGATCTGCTCGCGTGGGAGGTCAACTACGACGGCGAGCTCGAAGCGTGGCTCGCGCGCGCGGCCGAGGTCCCGGGCATCGATCGGATCTTCGAGTGCTGCACCGGCTATCCCGGCACGCGCCAGCGCGAGGACTGGATGATCTGGATGCTCGAGCATCGGATCTGGGCAGCGGCGTTCTACTGCGCGTATCCGGGCGTGCCGCGCCAGGAGATCGTGAACGACCTCGAGGTCCGCGCGCGGCTGCGCGAGCTCGCGGATGCACAGCGCCGCGACTACGAGGCGTTGCCGCCCCACGAGATCCAGCGCCGGCTGTACGAAGGTGTCGCCGCCGATCCGAGGTTGAAGAGCTCGGTCATCCTCGAGGAGGACGTGCGGTGGTTCCTCAGCCGGTTGATCGCGTTGATCGCGGCCGCGATCGTCTTGCCGTTCCTGCTCGTGATCATCGTGTCCTGGTGGTTGTGGGCACTGTTCGCGGCCGAGCGTAACGACGAGGTCGCGCCCGCGCCGAAGCATGCGGTGCACACCGCGGCCGAGCTCGCGGCACTCGAGGACAAGATCCGCCAGAACCAGCTGACCCACGTCGTCGACGTCAAGCCGGGCGTGTTCCGCGCGTTCACGCTGCGGACCGTGCTCCACGTGATCAACGCACTCGCGGGCGTGGTCTACATCGACGGGCACCTCGGTGGCATCACGTCGATCCACTTCGCGCGCTGGGTGATCGTGCCGGATCGCCGCGACGTCCCACGCGCGCAGCGCCGCGATCGCCTCGTGTTCTTCTCGAACTACGACGGCAGCTGGGAGAGCTATCTCGGCGAGTTCATCGA